>CAIRDJ010000001.1 GCA_903877335.1 uncultured Chloroflexota bacterium
CCCCACGGCTCTGAACACTCTTTCCCTACACGACGCTCTTCCGATCTGCTCAAATGCCAACACCCCCACCAACCCAACCGAACGCGCCCGCACAGGCAACGCGCTTGCCCCCAGCACGCCCACTAACGCCAACCCCCATCCCAACCACGTCCAGCGCGTGGGCAAGGCAGAGCCAACAATCTCGTCGGGCGTGCGCTGGGTCAACAAACTTGCCAAAGCCAGTCCCATCACCACCACAACAGGCAAGATCAGCAGGCGTGCCCGTTTGCGCCCTGTGCCAGAGGCGATGAGCGCATCATACCCCATGCCCGCCAGCGCGGACGCGCTGAAGGCGAGCAGTACCAACCACCGCGCCGGCACACGAAACAGATTGAAGCCCGGCAAGCTGACGATCCACCACATATTGGGGTTATACGCGCCCAGCGCAAAGAACACCCCGACGATCCCAAGCCCCGTCCACACGCGCCAGGGTCGGGCGGTGGCGGGCAACGGACGCGCGATCATCCCCACCACCGCGAGGATCACCCCACTCACGCCCAGCAGAATGATATACTCGCTGAAGAGTTTGCTGTCATAACTGGGCAAGATGGCACGCCCAATCACAAACGGATTCCAACTGAAAGAGAGGGTTTTCATCAGGAATAAGCCCCCGCTCCGCTCCCCCTGTTGGATGAGTTGCCAAGTGAGGGCAAGTTGTGGCGCGGTGAGCAACAGGGCAAGCACGCCTGCCAAGCCCAACCGCACGATGCCCCACGCGCCCCCCATCCACAGCGCGTAAAAGGTTAGCCCAACCCCTGCGATGAACACGGTTTGCGGGTGCCCTGCCAAGAACTGCAAGGCGAACGCCCCCCCCAACCCCACTATGCCCCAACGTGGGGCACGTTCGGCGCGATGCCACCACCAAAAGAGCCACGGATACCACGCCAACCCCTGTAGCTGGTTGATCTGTTCGGCGTGCGCGGTGAGCGTTCCGCCAAGTGCAAACATCCACGCGGTGATGAGTGCCCCCTCCACCGAAAGTTTCAGCACCTGACGCGCCAACAGAAACATCCCCAAGCCCGCCCACCCCACATGAAGCAACACGCTCACCCGTAGCGCGTTGGGGGCGTTGAAGCCCAACGTGAGCCAGTTGGGGGGGTAGAGCGTCCCTAATTGGGGGTCTGCTAACAGCGGAGAACCCATGTATAAATCGGGTGTCCACAATGGAAGTTGCCCTTGTCGCAAGAAGGAATCGCGCACTGTCCAATATGGGGAGAAGTAAACAAAGGCATCTCCACGCCCAAAGACCCAATCGGTGAAGACCAACCGCCAAAAGCACACCGCGATTAACGATAACAACACCGCATAGGGGAGCAACTGCTTAAGCGTTACGCGCGACATCGGCGGATGAAGTCCTCAAATAGGGGGAGCATCTCATCAAACTGGCGTTCAGGATGCCACTGCACCCCGATCAAACGCGCGTCTGGGGATTCAATCGCTTCGATCACGCCGTCGGGGCTTTTGGCACTGACGCGCAACCCCGCCCCCACCGCTGAAACCGCCTGCAGGTGATAGGTGTTCACGGTCAGGTCGAGCGTAGGAAACAGCTTGGCAAGGTAGGAATCTTCCGCCACGCGCACGGGGTGAGCGGTGCCTCCGCGCCCTGTGCTGTGGATGATGTTGCCGTCGGCGTGGCGGTGTATGTCCCCATAGATCGTGCCCCCATGTCGCGCGTTCAAGAATTGCATCCCGTAACAAATCCCCAAGATCGGGTGGTCAGTCTGAATGAGCGCGTCATAGATGAGTTTATCGGACAAGTCACGAGTGGGATGAACAGGTTCAATATCATGCGGAAGCGCGTCCACTAGCCCATCAACGATGCCGGGTCCGCCGGTCATGAGTAGCCCATCCAACAACTGGGTGAAGGCTTGGGCAGTAGCCGAATCGCTCAACATGGGAACGGGGATAGGAAGCCCGCCAGCGCGTTCAATCGCTTGAATGTAGAGGTGGCTTAGGGTTTGTTTGCCGTCTTCATAGCTTGTGGTAATGCCGATGCGCGGTAGGTAAGTCATGAATTGCTCGCAAAGAAAGGTTCAAACTGGCTAAGGGTGGCATGCTGGAGATGCGGTAAAACAAGGTGTGCATTGCCAACGAGGGCGGGGTCGCCCAAGCCGACCACATGGAAGCCCCCAGCTAACGCCGCCTGCACCCCCGCGCTGGCATCTTCAAAGACCACACAGCGTTTAGGATTCACGCCGAGTGCCCCCGCTGCCCACAAGAATGTATCAGGAGCGGGCTTTCCGTTGACGACAGTATACGGGTCACTGATGGCGTCCAAGTAGGGGGCGATGCCCAGCAAGTGCGCCATGTGGCGGGCGTTGTGGCTTGCGCTCCCCAGCGCAATTTTGTAGCCTGCCGAGCACATTTGTTGCATGAGGGGCAACACGCCCGGCAACACGTCTGCCTCCGTCATCTGGTTGGCACGCTCTAAAAAGTAATCGTTCTTGCGGTCGAGGTAGGCTTGGATGGTTGCTTCGGGTAAGTCGAGCGTCCCCCCCAAGATCAAGCGCAAGCACTGGCGGCGTGTTAGCCCACGCAACTGATCCCCTAGCGAGCGGTCAAATGCCCAACCGTTTTCGGCACATAACCGCCCCCATGCCACATAATGCGCTTCGGTAGTATCGGCTACCACACCATCAAAGTCAAAAATAAACCCACGTTGATTCATACGCTATCCCCATGAACATGCGCCCACAATCATACCTGTAGCATGGACGCTGTTCAATGAGTTAGCTCGATCATTCTCGTGGGGATTCGTTGACGCGCTCGGTGACGGTGGTCAGTTTGATTGTGTAGCCACGCTAAACGTAACTTTCCGCGCTGCTCAAGCTGGAGGGCACTTGTCCAGCGAAGTGCGCGGGTTGACCAACTGGTTAGAACGCCCGCATGTAGCCAACCTGACAACCCTGCTCGATGCGCCCCCATGCAATTATCCCGAGACAAACGTCATCCACCGAGTTGGTCACGCTATAACTTTGACGGCACGCCCAAACCCAAGGTTGCGTTTCTGCGCCTTCAACACGTGCCATAATCGCCGTTTGTTAGCGTTCCCAAGCGGGCAGTGAAGCCTACCCCTCACTGGTCTTGAGTGCTAGGTTAGATCGTCTTCATCCTTCGCGAGTTCGGTCAAGCGCACGGCAGAGCCGGCAATAATGCGGATGGTGGTGGTGGACGTTTTCACGGTGTAAAGAAACGCCGCCTCCGCTAAGGCTTGGCGCGTATCTGGATCGTCCAAGTTGATATTTTGTACCATGCCCGTTTGTAGCATCAGAGCCAGGCACGCCTCCCCAGACTCACGAGTGAAGTCCGCATTCTGCCAATTCATCGGTCCTTCAAAGTAACCCACATCCGTGAATAGCAGATAGAAATTGGGGGTGGTGTTCAATCCGCGAAAAACACGAATGTGTAATTGAGAGAGGTTGCTATTGTACAAATGGACGTTACAACGATATAGCTTAGGCGCTTCTAATTTGAAGATGTTCATCTCGGTACTCATCGTGTATACCATCCTTTGAATTCGTTATGCTCCCTGCCACAGAGTTCACCATCCGTGCCGACCAGCAATCCATCATCGGCAATAACTCTATCAAATTTATTTGAAATCGTATGAGTCAAAATCCACAAACCGTTCATGCTTGTGCTGTCACCGCCCCAATAAACCATCTAACCAACCGTTATTGACTAACCACACTGCAAGCCCTGTGATGAGCAAAGTCAGCAAGAAACACCCCACCACGCTCCCCAAAATGAGGCTCATCCAAACATTGTTATCTTTGCGCTGGGCACGTGGTTTGACGGGGACATACTCGTGCGAAGAGGGGGGACGACTGTAATGCACGGGAGGGGGCGTGGGTTGTGCGGGCAGCGGTTGAGGTCGGGCGACAACTTGGCGGGGGCGGGTGTCCTTGACGCTGGTGGCGCGGGCGGGTTGCGTCTGCTCTAGCGTCACCTGATGGTGTAGGGCGATCTCCAGTGCTGCCACCAATTCCGCCCCATTTTGAAAGCGACGCTCCGCGCGTTTATCCAGTGCCTGCAAGATGACCACTTCTACCGAGCCGGGCAACTTGGGGTTGAATTGACTGGGCAGGGGCGGGGGCATGGTCACTTGCATCACTGCCACACCATAGGGGGTGTCCGCTATGAAGGGTCTGCGCCCGCTACACAACTCATATAGCACCACACCCAAGGCATACAAGTCACTTCGGTGATCTAACTCTTTGCCTTGTGCCTGTTCTGGACTCATATAGGCGGGGGTGCCCACCACTCCCTGCGTGGTGATGACGTTCACCTCATCGTTGGCAATGCGCGCAATCCCGAAATCAGTGAGATATGCCCCCCCTGATTCATCCATCAGGATATTGCTGGGTTTCAAGTCGCGGTGCAACACCATCTTGCTATGAGCATAATCCAGCGCGGGGGCTATTTGAGCCATGATGTGCACAACCTGATCCAGCTCAATCGGTTGCTTCAAGGCGCGGTCCAACGAGCCATAGGGCATATAGCGCATGACGATATACGGCAGGTCGTCCACTTCGCCAAAGTCATAGACCGGAATGATGTTGCGGTGTTCCAATTGGGCAATGATGCGCACTTCTCGATGGAAGCGTTGTAAGAATTGCTCATTCTCGATCAGATGGCGTGGCAAAATTTTGAGGGCAACGAAGCGGTTCATGGAAATTTGACGCGCTTCATAGACCGTTGCCATCCCACCACGCCCAATTAACCGTGTGATTTCGTAACCATTGAGGGTCTTGCCGATCAGTGGGTCGGGGGTAGCCATGCTATCTGCTCGCTTAGGTTGAACATCCGATGCTGCCCTGCATTATATATCCACTTGCACCACGAGCATAGCCACCCACACATGGAAATCTAAAGCAGAAGGGGTTGAGTTTGCGCGTCAACAAACAGTGTAGCGAACGCCTCTTTCCATGCCTGCTCAGAAATCGGCTCACATGAACTATTAGCATGATGGGTCTTTGCCAAGTCGAGTAGCACATCGTGCCCGATATGCTCCAATACGGCGACAAGATTTAAGCGTTGTAGCAATCCTTTTGTGATCGGACGCTTTGCGTCTGCAAAACAAATAGAAGCGAAGAAGGCTTGACTGACGGAATGGTTCAGCAAGGTGTTCAACAAACGCGCTTGAGCCATACTTTGGCAAGCAATAAAGTAGCAGGTATCATCGAAGATGACAGGCTTGCCATGAGCAGGTGTTACTAGACGGAAAATCGGTGGGGCATATAAGCCCGCCACAGCAACTTTATACGGCACAAAGGTATAATGTCCCACGCCAAACATAGCAAATGCGGGTCGATTCCGATAAATGCTTGATTTGCGCTGTGCAAACAGGGCGCGATGTTGCTCAAGATATGCCAGTAGATTTGGAAATTGCCCAGCAAGCTGATCGGTTTCTTCCGATAGATGGTATTGTGTGATGATGATGCCACGTGTGGGGGAAGCTATATCACCACGCTTCAGATCCGCACCTTTCAACAGGGGGAAAATACGTTCTGCTTCTGCCTCTACATGAGTGCCCAACTTATTTCGCCACCCCTCCCCATCTAAGGTTAATTCCATCACAGAGGCG
>CAIRDJ010000002.1 GCA_903877335.1 uncultured Chloroflexota bacterium
AGTGGTGATGCTTGCTTCGGTGATGTCTGCGGCAGTGGCGCATGCTTTGCGTGGCACCAACCCGATCTTGGGGAATTTGACCTATGAGCTAGGCAGTCCGTTAGAACTCCCCTTGTTCATGATCTTAGGGATTATTTTGGGCGGGGTGTGTTGGGTGACGATCCGCTGGTATGACCGCATCTCCCAGATTCTGCATCGTGTCCCCCTGCCGGTTCCGTTGCTGACCTGCTTGGTGGGGGTGGTCGTGGGGGGCATCGGTCGCTGGATGCCAGAGATTTTGGGCGTGGGTGAACAACTCATGCACGCGGTGGTGAATGGCGAAGTGAACTACAGCATGGCTTTTCTGGTGATCTTGGCAATCGTCAAGTTGCTCACAGTGGGACTTAGCAAGGGGGGCGGATTCGTTGGGGGGATTTTTGCGCCGACGCTCTTCGTCGGGATTATGCTGGGCAACGCCTATGGGCAAGCGATTGATTATGCGTTGCCACCCAGCATCGAAACGCACCCCAACCTTTACGCCATTGCCGGCATGGCAGGCTTGCTTGCTGGGGTTGTTCAAGCCCCCATCACCGCGATCTTGCTGGTGTTTGAACTGACCAACGACTACTTGCTCATCCTGCCCATCATGATGACCAGCATCGTCTGTGTGTTCACCTTGCGCTTGCTCAAGATGGTGGGCTTCTATCACCTTGCCCTCGTGCGTGATGGCTTGAACATCACCGCCGACCACGATATTGACGTGATGCAAGGCATCCGCGTGAAAGATGCCATGGCATCCCCCCCCTTCACCATTGTGCGCACCGCCAAACTTTCCACCCTGCGCGAGAGCTTTCGAGATCAGCGCGTGCATGCCTTGTGCGTTTTACGGGAGGACGGAATGCTGTATGGGGTTGTCACGCTGGGCGATTTGCAACGCTACTTTGACCAAGTGCAAACGCTGCCTAACGCCGACCACGTGCTGAAAACGTCCATAGTGGGGGACATTTGTAGCCGTAACCCTCACACGGTGTATAGCGATGAAGAGCTTGGGCAAGCCATCCGCCTGATGGCACAGCATCAAGTGGGACGGTTGCCCGTTTTAGACCGCTTCAACAATCGGCTAGTCGGGGTGATTACGCGCCACATGTTGGTGAACACCTACAATGATGCGCTCTCGCGCAAGTTGGAAGAGCAACACACCGCCGATCGTGTGCGCCTCACCAACTTGACCGGGGCGCAAGTGATGGAGTTCCACATTGATAAACATTCGCCCATCGCATGGAAGCACATTGCCGATGTGGACTGGCATCCTGAAAGCGTGGTGGCTTCGATCCAGCGCAACGGCAAGTTGCTTGTTCCGCGCGGTTCGTCCATGTTGCGCGTGGGAGATACGCTCACCATCATTGCCGATCCGCGCTCGCACGAGGCACTGGAACGCCTATTCGTCAGCACGCCGCCAACTCCCTCTATCGACGATGGATTCGGGAGCGATGGGCAAGTTTAGCCAGTGATCTGCTCATAGAAGGCGACGGTTTGCTGGGCGATCTGCGCATGGGTGAAGTGCGACAGTACCCGCGCCCGCCCTGCTTGGCGCAGGGTAGCGTACAGGGTCGAATGGTCATGCAGGCGTTGGAGTGCGTCGCGTAACGCGCTCGGTTGATTCTCGGGGAAGATCAAGCCCGCCTCGCCAATCACATCCGGAATGGCTCCGCTGTCGCTCCCGATCACTGGCACCCCGCTTGCCATTGCCTCAATCAAGACCCGCCCGAATTGCTCTTTCCAGTTGGGGCGCGTGAGGGAAGGCAAAACCAACACATCAAAGCGTCGGTAGGTGTTGGGCATCTCCAAAGAGGGCAACTGACGGGTAAAGCGCACCTGCTCAGAGATGCCCAATTGGTGGGCAAGCTGGAGCAGTTCCGCTTGTTGCGTTCCCCCTCCCACCACCTCTAAGTGCCAGTCCGCTTGAAGCCCGTGTAAGGCGGTGAGCAGTTGGTCAACGCCTTTTTCCGGCACCAACCGCCCCACGAAGCCCACCGTGAAGGGACGGGCGGGGCGCACAGCAGACGGGGTGAAAAGTTGTTCATCTGTGCCGAATTGAGGAATGACCGCCATTGCGCCGTGATACCCCTTGCTACGCCACACCTCCCCCGCGCTTTCTGTCCCCACGATGGCACCTTGCACATGGCGACACACCCAAGCCTCTCCCCAGCGAAAGGGTGGCGGATAGCGACGGGCGATATTCTGCCAACTGAAAAAGAGGGTTCGGGCGCGTGCCTGTTGGGCGGCATACAGGGCATGCCAGGTGGCAGCGTTGTAGGGTTCTTCGTCGATGTGTACAAGATCGGGTTGAAAGCGTTGGATCAGCTTGGGGAGTTCGGGGTAGTAATGCGCGTGAAAGTTCCCGTTAAAGCGAATGGGGGTGACGTGTAGATCATAGCCCTGCGTATACACGCGCTCCAACATCGTCTCACCGCGCTCATCGCGCCAACTGGGGGGAACTGCCACCACCAACTCCATCCCACTGTGTGCCATGTATTCTAATTTGCGTTGATAAATGCCAACGATGCAGGCTTTTGAGACCATTAAAACGCGCACAATATCTTTCCTGTAGAGGTCAATCAATCGGTGGCATTGTCGCATAGCGACCGCTAAGATAGTAGAAGCATTTTTAGGAGACGAGCGCAGTCATGATCCGCGTCACGCATATCATCAAAGCCACTTCGGTTGCTGGGGCAGAACGCCACCTGCTGATTCTATTGCCCGCCTTGATCCCGTTGGGCGTTCAACCTAGCTTGATCGTGTTGATTGAACCTGAGCATCCGCTTGAGGACTACGTGCAAACACTAAAGGGCTTGGGGGTTGCCGTGCAACAGATTGTGATTGAGGGGGATATAGACTTGGGCTTGGCATGGAAGCTACGCCACGCCTTGCAAGCGTTGCAACCCGATGTTGTCCATACCCATCTCATCCACGCTGACCTGTTCGGGATGATTGGGGCAAAGTTAGCAGGGATTCGGCACGTCATCAGCAGTCGCCACAATGATAACCCGTTTCGTCGGCGGATGGCGTTGCGCCTACTGCATCGCGGATTGTGGGGGATGAGCGCAGGGGGCATCGGTATTTCTGATTCCATTCGCCAATTCTGCATAGAGGTTGAGGGCGCATCCCCCGATAAACTCATCACCATCCACTATGGCATTCACGCCGACCAAACCGCCCACCCCACCGCGCCCGCCCGTCAACGGCTACGTGAGGAATTGAAGCTCCCCCCGAATGCGTTCATCTTTGGGTACATGTGCCGTCTGATCGAGCAGAAGGGCATCCGCTTTGGGTTGGAAGCCTTCGCCCAGATTGCCCCACATTATCCCCACGCCTACACGGTCATTGCGGGCAAGGGAGCGTTGATGCCGTCCTTACAGGCGCAAGTGGCGGATTTAGGTTTGGCTGAACGGGTGCATTTTTTGGGGTGGCGGACAGAGCCGACAGCAACCCTGGCAGGCTATGATGTGTTGATGATGCCGAGTTTATGGGAGGGGTTTGGGTTGGTGATGCTGGAGGCAATGGCGAATGGACTCCCGATCATCGGGAGCGCGGTCAGCGCGATTCCGGAGGTGGTCGCACATGGGGAAAGTGGGTTGCTTGTTCCGCCACGTGATGTTGACCAATTGGCACAAGCGATGCGCCGTCTATTGGATGAACCCACCACCCTACAGGCGATGCAACAGCACGCTCGTGCCCGCCTTGCCTCACACTTCAACGCCGATCGCATGGCGATGCAGACGGTAGAGTTTTATCATCGGGTGAATCATGGTGTCGTTTCAGCGATACCTACATCAGCACCCCGTAAGTGACTACAACTTACCCCATGAATGCGCTACAATGGGCAGGTTGATGAGCTACCCCAACAAGGAAAATGAACCGTGTCCTCCATTACCATTGAAGATGTCAAAGCCATTGCCGAACTTTCCAAGCTCGACATTCGAGAGGAAGACCTCCCGTTATATGTTGAGCAATTTCGCTCCGTGTTGGGCTACTTCGCCAAGTTGAATGAGTTGGATACCTCCAATGTCCCCCCGACGGCATCGGTCTTGCCCCTGCGAAATGTGTTGCGTGCTGATGTTCCCGCCCAACCGCTCCATCCCGAACAAGTCACCTTGAACGCACCAGACGCAGAGTTCAACCAGTTCCGCGTCAATGCCGTCCTAGACCAAAGCTAGGCGAAGGAAGCGCAGGCGCGCCGAGAGGTTGCGCTCCGTCGATATTGGGACACCGAACCAAACGCCTGAAGCGGAGATGAGTGTGCTGGTTTGGCAAGTGGTCAATCTGGGTGGGTTTATCGAGTTAGCAAGCACCGCCGAAAATCAACACCGTCAAACCGCCTACCCGATTTAAGCCTCGCCATGTTTGCGTAAGAACTGCGCGATCTGATGAGCGGCATCGTCGGGGGCGATGCCATCACGCGCCCACTGCCAATCCAACGGTTCACCATGGACCACTCCTTGAGGGTCAACCTCGTAAGGTTTCCAAATGCCCAGCGCACGATCTGAATAGGGACGATAGCGCAGGGGATCAGAAGGTCCCAAGATCATCACCGTGAGCGCACCGCTGGCAGCGGCATAATGTGTTAAGCCTGTGTCGTTGCCCATGTATACGCACGACAGATGCGCCATAGAGCCAATCTCGGCGAATGATAGTTCACCCACAAAAGCGGTCGCAGGCAATTGTAAACGCTCTAACCAGAACATGGTTTCTGCCACGACCTCTTTGTCACCCTTCCCGCCCACGACGATGATATGCTCAAAGGGCATATCCTGCTTGAGCATG
>CAIRDJ010000003.1 GCA_903877335.1 uncultured Chloroflexota bacterium
GTGAAGGCTCTCAATATGTGCAAATGAAGCTCGACGAGCTATTTTGGCATGATGTTGATGATCGACATAAAGCGTGATTGCAACATCAGGGCGTACCTGATGTAAGTGTTCAACAATGCTCAGGGTGCGTTTCAAATGTCCATAACCATTGCCACAAATGACACAGGCGAGGGTTGTCACTTAATCGTTTGCTCCAATCTTAAGGGGGTCAAATATCCCAGTGACATATAGCGTGTATTGGCAATTGATTCGATTTGACGCGCTGTATATTGATTCCAACCATCAAAGAAGATCGCGGGTGGGTTCATCATGGGTAACAAGTGATTCAAATTTAACGCGGCAAAATCACGATGATTATTGAAGATCGCTACCGCATCGACACCCGCGAAATTGTCCTCCATTTCTACCCATTGTATTCCCAAGGATTCGACGGTTTCCGCTGGAACAACCGCATCATAGCCCCGAATACCTGCTACCTGTGGGCGTAAGTATTCAATGAAGTCAATCGCTGTTGACCCGCGTATATCATTCGTTTCTGGTTCACCCTTAAAGGCAATACCGAGCACCAACACGTGACATTGTGTGGGGTCTTTTCCAACTTCTCGGAAAGCATCCAATAATCGATCAGCCACCCGACGCGGTATAAACTCATTAATCTTACGGGCGGTGGTTGAAAGGGTTTGTAAACCTTCTAATTTATAATTGTGCGCCGAACTTAGAATGTAAGGGTCTTTTGTGAGGCATGCCCCCCCAACGCCCGGACTCGGTAGGGCAATCTTATTGCGTGGATATCCGGTATTGGCAACATTAATGAGGTGTGCCGCATCTAGATTAAATTGTTCACACATCAAACTGATTTCATTGGCAAACGCAAACGATAAATCGCGGAAGGCATTATTGATAAGTTTGATAACTTCTGACTCCTCAAGCGATGCCGAACGCACAATGGTGGGTCCCAAGCGAGCAAAAATGCGTGCTACGGCTTCGTAGCTCCAGTCATTGTACGCCCCAATAACTTGCGGTAACGAGCGCAATTCTACCAACGCATTGCCTTGTACCGTGCGTTCGGGGGCGAATGCCAAGCCAATGTCTTTCCCGATGCAATAAGGGGTGTTGGCTTCAACAATCCGTTTCACGATTTCACGATTTGTTCCAACCCGCACCGTTGAACGCAGGATAATGATCGAACCCGGTTGCAACAACGTACATAATTCGGTGATCGCCTGTTCCACATAATCGAGGATAATTTGTTCTCCTTGGACGGGGGTGTTGACGGCAATCATGAACACGCGACATTGTTTTAGGTCGTGATAACTTTCTGGCAAGATAAACTTACCACGTTTGAGTTGGGCTTCTAGCAGATAATCAATCCCGGGCTCCAATACATGTGAATGACCCTGACGGAGATTCTGCATAACTTGTTGATTGATGTCATAACCATAGACCTCAAAACCGGATTCAGCGAGAGCCAGTCCTAGTGTTAAACCTACGTATCCAAGCCCGATAACGGCGATTTTTTCATAGGTGAGTTGTGAATTTTGAACCAACTTACCGACATCAACTAACCCAACCAAACGATTATTTGTATCCACCATAATCGCATGACGGATCCCGCGAATCTTGCCGTCCTTCACCATGGTCTGACGAATATACCCGATCAGTTCGTGCTCCGGGATGCTGTTAGGAACAACAACCGGGTCAACCGTCATGATGGTTCGACAAGCTGTTTCTAATTGCGTCCCCTGAATCATCGCTGTCCGGATATCACCATCGGTGATGACTCCGACAACACGTTCATCATCCACCACGATCGCAATACCGGAGGGGAGTTGATAATCAGGAGCATGTTCAATGACCTTGAGCGTATGGAAAATACTGTCCTTCGGAGAAACCACGATTTGCTCAAGGTTTGTTAAGATCAAAGTATTGGTATTCATAGCGCGTTCTTTCAACACTTATGACCAGTGATCGAAATCTATATCTTCCCAATTGTAGATGACTTGATTGCCCACCTTACTGGCAAAACGCCCACTGTAGTAGTCTCGATTACGGATTTCATCAGGGGTCATCGCGCGGGTAGCAACCCCTATCGTTTGTTCCCAGCCAGGGTATTCGGCACGGATTTCTGCCATTTGTGTAGTGCGCGGTAGATCAGCGAAACGACGCAATTCACCAAGCATTCCTGGGGTAATCGAAATGGGACCATCTTTGGTTTGGTCATCTTCCAAAATAGTGTAATGTCGCTCAATAACGGAAGCACCGAGTGCAATGGCAATCTTGCTTGCCCATAATCCATCCGTTTTTACACGAGTATGGTCGCTAAACCCAACTTGATGAGTAAACTGGCGCAACCAATTGATACGAGCTAGGTTTTGTTGAGACATGGGAGTCGGGTAGATGGTAATACA
>CAIRDJ010000004.1 GCA_903877335.1 uncultured Chloroflexota bacterium
AGGCTCGCTCTTGTTGGCAGAGGATGAAACCGAAGCGCACGAGCTAGAGCTTGCCGCGCGTGCAATGGAAGCAGATGGGCTAGAGTTTGAATACACCTCATACGACCCCTTAGGGCGTGGGTATCATGCTGCCATTCGGCAAGCGCATGATGCGGCGGTACAGCCCTATCGGTTGGTGCATGCGGTCTTTGAACAATCCAAGTCACAACTCATCCCCAATAACGAGGTCTATCATTTAGAGCAAGATGGGCATGACGTGCTCGTCCATAGCCACCGCTACACTTTCAAAGCGCGGACGGTGCTACTGTGTACCAACGCCTATTCCGCACGCATGCACCCCTACTTCGTTGGCAAGGTCATCCCCCAACGGGCGCAATGTTTGGTGACTGCGCCATTATCCGAGACGGTGTTAGATGTGTGTGGCTATAGCGACTATGGCTATATGTACTATCGGCAGACATTTGACGGACGCCTCTTGATCGGGGGAGCGCGACATTTGCACCGTGATGCTGAACACGACACCACCGATGACCGCGTAACGGACGCGCTACAAGCATCGCTAGAGGCATACCTGCGCAAGCGTTTTGCCGATGTCACCGCGCCGATTGAGCGACGTTGGGCGGGCATCATGGGCTTCAGCGTGGATGGGTTGCCCCTAGTGGGCACGCTACCCAATATGCCTCAAGTGGGCTTTGCGGTTGGTTTTACGGGGCATGGGTTGGCAATGGGAGCAGGGAGCGCAGAACGCGCCGTGGACTTGTTATTGAAGGGCACTCATCCCGGCGCGATCAGTGCCACACGCCTTTAACTTCGTGGGTACACCTACAAGATAATCATAGGTGTACCCACCAAAATCCCCGCAATTCCCACCCATTGATAACGCGCTAACCGTTCTTTCAAGAAGATCATCCCCAGCACGGGCGTGATCCCACTGTAAATCGAAGACAGCACGCTCACGATGGCAATATCTCCCAGCGCATATCCTCGATAGGTGGTATACCATGCCACCCCCAACGATACCCCACCCCAGAACATGCTATACAGGGTTTGGCGTGAGGGGACAACCCACTGAATGCGTGTACGGGTTATCACCAAATACAGCACCCCAACCAACAAAGTGGAGACGCGCCCCATCCATGAAATGGTCACGGTTGGCATGGTTGGGGCAACATACTCCCCAGTCATCCAATATCCCACGCCATAGCCTATTGCAGATACAAACGCCAACACCGCAGCAAGCACCGCCTCTCGTCGGGTGATGGCGTGGTCGTGTTCAGCCTTGGGCGGAATGGATGCCAATCCCACCCCAATCAAAGTAACAGCTATCCCGAGATATTGTAATGAACTGAGGGTGTTGCCGCGTAGCCATTCAATCAACACCGAATAGGCGGCATACGTCGAAGAGATGGGGGTGACGATGGCAAACACCCCTATTTCTAACGCCTTATACAGGAGGAGATTTGCCACCGCCACAATCAAGCTGGCATAAATATTCATCATCCACACGGATTGATAGCGCGGATGAATGAAGTTAAGTAAGTTGGGATCAATGAGAGGCATCAGGCTCAGGGGGATGAGTAGGAAGACTTCAGTGTAGAATAAGGCGCGGATCGCCCCTAGTTCATAGGTTGGGCGCAACACAAAGAAAAGGGAGCATGCCCACGCGAACGCGGCAACAATTCCCAAGAACGATGCGATCATAACGGAGTAGCTTTCTGTGATGATTCTTTTAGGAACAATGGCATTGCCTTGTTCTGGTGTGATGAACCGTTTCATTCTAATCAGGTATGATTTGAAACCTATGCCCTACATTGATGCTACATCAAAAGTTAACCTAGCCCTGTAGCGGAAGCACCAGTTGCTTATGGAAGGTGGTTAGC
>CAIRDJ010000005.1 GCA_903877335.1 uncultured Chloroflexota bacterium
AACCGCCACCCAACCCAACCCATAAAGCAGATTCTCATTCAAAGGAAATGAATGTCATGGCAACGATTGAAAATACGCCACTGATTCCTACGCTAGTCACTCTACGTGCTGTCCGTGATGAAATTCTAGCACTAGCAGAAAAGCGTCATGCGTATCATGTGCGTGTGTTTGGAAGTGTGGCACGTGGTGAAGCAACCGCCAATAGTGATGTGGATTTTCTGGTGGCTTTCCGTGAGGGGGCAACGCTCTATGATCTAGCGGGTCTACGTTTGGATTTAATGGAATTGTTAGGAATGTCTGTTGATGTCGTGGAAGACCATGCAGGCATGCGAGAACGTTTTCATCAGCGGATCATGGAGGATGTGATCGAGCTATGAGAACGCTCGATCACCTGTTAACGGCGTGGGCGGCGTAACCGCCACCCAACCAGCGCGAGGAATGCCAGCATGACCGCACCCGCCACGATCGACACGTTGCGGAGCGTGTGGTCAAACACCGTAACCGCATCCAATGCGAAGGGTTGCTCTCCCACAAGCGTGATCTCATGGCGTTGGGTATAGCCCCCTAGCGTCACCTTGATGAGTTGCCAATCATCCGATTGCGGTTGCACATTTCCAGTCAACACCCTATCCCCCAGCTTGAGTGTGGGTTGCCCTTGCACGCGCACCGTGAACGCTGTCCCCTCCAGTGTGAAGGTGGCTTCGGTCGTTTGGGTCGCTTCGCCGAATTGTGCGCCGGTGAGCGAGCGCGTGACGGGAGCGACAGGGTAGTGAATCGCCCAATGGTCGGCTTGATGGGTGCCTTGATAGAGCGTGGGCGTGAGGGTGTGGATGTAATCTTGCATGGCAGCATAGATGGGCAACGGGGTGAAATCTGGCTCCACCATGCGGAAGTAATACCAGCTTTGGTTGACCTCATAGTCAGCAGGACGCTTGAAGTACCAATAGAACATGACCCCCGTCCAGTTCCATTCGCGTTGCATCCGTTCGTATGCCGTCACCATATAACGGGCAGCTTGCTCTTCGGTCACTTGCCCATAGTTGTAGCGTCCGTCAATGTTGGGGTTCACGCTTGGCTCTGGCACCGGATTCCATGCCGCCTCGCTCATCCAAATGGGCTTGTGGGCAAAGCCATTGCGCACCATCAAATCGCGGATGTACACATTTCGGGCAAAGTTGACGTGTTGCGGGCGCATGCGCCGATCGGTTGCCCCGCTGTTCAAGCCATAGCCCTGCATGGAAAGGATGTCGAAACATTCCCCCGCGCCGTTGTCAAACATCCGTTGTAAAAAAACAAAGTCGTTCAGATCAACCCCGCCCAGCGCGTTGGTGGGCGCAAGCGGTCCGCTCATGACGACATTGGACGGGTCAATCTGCTTGAGTAGGTCATAGGCTTGGCAGAGCATGGCGGTATACGCGACGGGGTCGGGGGCTTGGTTGCCCCATTCGGGGTAGATGTTCGGCTCGTTCCACACCTGGTAGTAATGGATGCGTCCTTGATAACGCTCGGCAACCGCCCGCACGTAATCCAGATAATCTTGTAGATTGTCGGGGGGTGCTTTGTCGCCGATGGCAGGGTCAGCATGCACCCAGTCGGGCGGGTTGCTCAAGCGCACCAACAGTTGCAGGTCATATGCTTCCACCAAGCTGACGATGTGGTCGTACTTGTCCCACGCCGAAACCGCATCGGCTTGGTCAATCACGCCGTCAAGGTTGCGGTCATTGCGCCGATCGGTGAAGTCACCCTTCGCGTGAATCTCAATGTCTTCCCAGGGGAATTCTTGCCGAAGCCATTCAAAGCCTGCCGCTTGAATCATCTGGAGCGACTGCTCACGCTTGGCAGGCTCAACTTCTTGCTCTAAAAAGACGTTGATGCCGAACGGTTGTGTTCCCGTCAGTTGAATGGGCGTGAAGCGGTCGGTGTTGGGTTGGGCGCGGAAGACTTGGCTTGCCCAACGGGGCAGGGCGATCAACTGGGCGAGGGGATGTTCTTCCCCTGTCACTTGATAGAACGCCTGCCACATCAGGCCACGAAAGCGCAAGTCCAAGCCCAATGCCACGCCTAATCCAAGCCCAACGATGCCCACGGCGCCCCAGAACCAGCGCGTGCGCGTCCAGTTCTTGCTCATGATAAGAAGGTGACGTCCGCTTTGTAGGTTTCCCCCACAGTGCGCTTTTCATTGGGTAGGGTGGAGGTGTTTTCGCTTTGTAGCACCTTCCACAATTGCCAAACCATCCCATGATTGAGCAGATCCAAGATCAGCAAAACCACCGCCACCCCACTCAGCAGGGCAATCAACCACAACCATTTTTTGAGTTTCATCGCATGTCCTTCTGCTTCAGTGTGCGCATTCCAAAACGCCTAGCGCACAATCGGCTCTACAAAGTAATAGTTCGTTCCTTCAGCAATCCATCCCACTTGGGAGTTAAACCCTTACGCAATCTTGAACCACGCCAACCTTATAGGACTCACGCTGAAATCAGTTTTGGGCATGTTCTTGTCTCACGTCGGTTTCAGATACTCCTATTGTAGCGATAATTGCGCATAAATGCTTGATGGGTTTTTAGGCGGGTGGGGTGGTCATACGCGCGAACGTGTGCCTCAATAGCGGATAGAGCTGGCAAAACTCCTGATAGTGCGCTTCGTAGGCACGCACATGTGAGGCATGGGGCAGGGTGGGCGCGTCATACTGGGCGACGCTTTGGATTGCCTCGTCAAAGTTGCGGTAAAGCCCCGCTCCCACGCCCCCCAGCAAACTTGCCCCCACCACCGTTTGCTCGTGCAGCATGGACTGTTGCAACGGACGCGCGAACACATCCGCTTGAATCTGTCGCCAGACCGCGCTCTCGCTTGCTCCGCCCGCAATGACGATGCGGTCAGACGGTTGCGCCAACCCTTCCACCAACTCTAGGGCTTGGCGCAAGGCAAACGTCACCCCCTCCATCACCGCGCGTGCCATGTGTCCACGTTGGTGATAGTGCGTCAAGCCGATGAAGCCACCGCGTGCCAGTGGATCCATGTGCGGGGTGCGCTCTCCGCTCAAATGGGGGAGGAAGAACAATCCGTCTGCCCCAACCGCCACCTGCGACGCCTCATCACTCAAGAGCGCGTAGGCTTGGGGATGGTCTGCCAAGCCCAGCACATTGCGTAGCCAGCGCAACGATAAGCCTGCCGAGAGGATCGCCCCTAGCGCGTAGTGGGTGTTGGGCACGGCGTGGTTAAACAGATGCAAGCGAACATCCGCCTGCTGATCGGTCAAGTGCAACGGTGCGAACACCTGCCCCCCGCTTCCCACCGTGACGGAAACTTGCCCCTGATGGATTAGCCCATTCCCCAACGCCTGCGCCACTTGGTCAGCTACCCCCGCCACCACCTGCACGCCGTCACCCAACCCCAACAGGCGAGCAACCGAAGGAAGCACCGTGCCGACCACCTGTTCAGACGCATGAAGCGTCGGAAAGCGATCTACCGAAAGCCCAATCGCCTCGATGATGGGCGTTGCCCAAACCCGTTGACGGATGTCCAGCAAACCTGTTCCCGCGCCATCCGTGAAGTCGGTCCCAATTTCACCCGTCAAGCGAAAGCGGATGTAATCCTTCGGCAAGAGGAAAGCGTGGGCATGCTCCAACAGGGAGGGTTGATGACGCTGAATCCAGTACAGCGTGCTGCCCATGAAGCCCGCTGAAGGGAGCGTGCCAGTCTGCTGGAGAGTGCGTTCCTCCCCAAGCAACAGGGGGAGGTCATGCGCCTCTTGTGCGCTTCGTTGATCTGCCCAGATGATCGCAGGATGCAATACCGCGCCATCACGCCCTAACAAGACCGTGCCGTGCATTTGTCCGCTCAAGCCAATGGCAACGGGGGAGCGTCCGTGCGCCTGCTCCAGCACCTGTTGAATGGCGGTGACGGTTGCGTCCCACCATGCCTCAGGGGATTGAACCGCCTCGTTGGGGCGGGGCTTGTGCACAGGATATTCTACTTGGGCATGCGCCATGCTGTGTGCGCTTTCGGCATCAAACAGCACCACTTTCACGCTGGACGTTCCTAGATCAATTCCTAACACGCAAGACATCTTCCCCTCCTCACGGGATCATCACCTTTCGGATTTATTCTAGCAAACAATGCGGTTGATGGGATGCTGTTCTCGGTCGCCTTGTGCCTTGTTGTGAGGGGCAAGGCAAATTACGCCTGCAGGATAATCCACCCGCCCGTGCTGGTTGCGGGAACGAAAAGCGTTCGATCTGGGGGTGTTTTTCCCGCCTGTGATGAGGGCGTATTCAAAGGAGGGGAGGCAGGTTTAGCTCATCAAGCGTTCCCACTCTTCCATCAGTTGCTCCAGCTCGTGTTCGGCACGGGTGTAATCTTTGCCCAAGCTCTCGATCTTTTGCGCATCGGCGGCGGTGCTGGCGGTTTCGATCTGCGCGCTCAAGTCGGTGAGGCGCACTTCGCATGCCGCGATTTGTTTTTCAACCGCCTCAAGACGTTTCTTGAGTTCAAACGGGTTTAGCCCGTGTTTCTTCTCGTTGGGCTTGCCGTTGGTGCTCTTGGGCGACACACTGGCAGGGGAGGGGGTATTCTTGCGGAGCAGGTCTGCCTCACGCTGTTTCATGTAGTCGGCGTATCCTCCCTCAAAGATGGACACCTGCCCCACGTTTGCGCCCTTTTGTGGCGGATGGGCAATCCAGATTTGAGTGGCGATGGCATCCACCAAATAGCGATCATGACTGATGAGAATTACCGTCCCGCGATAGTGGGTGAGCATCTCCTCTAAAACCTCTTGGCTAGGAATATCAAGGTGATTGGTGGGTTCATCTAAGAGCAACAAGTTAGCTGTGCCCAATGCCAGCTTCGCCAGGGCAACGCGCCCACGCTCGCCCCCAGATAACGCCCCCACCTTGCGAAAGACATCATCCCCGCGAAACAAGTATCGCGCCAAGTAGTGACGGGCTTCGGCGGGGGTCATGGCGTTGGCGGTGTTGAGGAGTTCATCCATGATGCTGTTTTCGGGGTTTAAGCCTTCATGCGCTTGGGCAAAGTAGCCCACCTCAATCTTGTCGCCCACGATCATCTCCCCTTGAATGGGGGGGATTTGCCCAAGAATGGTTTTAATGAGCGTACTCTTGCCCACGCCGTTCGCCCCGATCAAGGCGGCAATCTCGCCACGTCCCAGCTTGAGCGCCCCCACCTGCAAGAGGGGCTTGCTGTGATAGCCCACCGTTACGCCCTTCGTTTGAATGACAAACTCATTCCCACGATGGTTGATGCTCATCTGAAAGTGCATCTTATCATGGTCTTGATCCGCCGCTTGTAGGAGGTTGTCGCGCTTGAGGCGGTCAAGGCGCGTGCGTCGCCCTTGTGCTTGGCGCGTATTTTGCCCCGCGATATTGCGTCGGATGTATTCTTCCTCTTTCGAGATGAATGCCTGTTGTGCCTCAAATTGTTTGTGTGCGAGCGCACGCCGTTCCTCGCGTTGAGTCAAGTAACGGGTGTAGTTGGCGCGGTAGCTATCTAACCGCCCAAAGTCCAGCTCCCACACCACATTGGCGAAGTTATCGATGAAGTAGCGGTCGTGGCTAATTGCCAATACCGCGCCACTAAACTCTTTCAGGTAGCCTTCTAACCACTCAATCGCATCGACATCAAGGTGATTGGTCGGTTCATCCAACATCAACAAATCAGGAGACTCCAACAGCAAGCGTGCCAGCAACGCACGGGTCTTTTGTCCCCCGCTCAACATGGCAATATCCAGCTCAAATTGACTTTCGTTGAACCCCAAGCCTTCTAATACCGTTTTGATCCGTTGCGTATAGGTGTATCCACCATCCGCCTCAAATTGTTCTTGTAACCGCCCGTAGCGTTCTAGCAGGGCAGCATCCGCTTGGGCAAGCTGATGTTCGAGCTTGGTCAGCTCGTGCTCGCGCTTGCGCAACTCATCAAACGCGCCCAACACTTCTTGATAGAGGCTGTGCCCCCCGTGTAGCTCTGGGCGTTGGGGCAAAAAGCCCATGCGCAAGTTACGCATGGTTTGCACTTCACCGCTGGATGGGGTGGATTCCCCCAGCAAGACCGATAGCAACGTGGTTTTGCCCGCGCCGTTAGGTCCAACGAGGGCAATCCGCGCTTGGTGGGGAATTTCCACCGTGATATTGCTGAATACGGTATAGTCGCCGTATGACTGGGCGAGGTTGGTCGCATTAAGAAGGGACATACACCCACGATCCTATATCGGATAACTCATCATGATTCGTTGCCCTTATTATAGGGGGGGGCATGCGATGGGCAAGGTAGTATGGACAATAAAGATGAAAGAACTGCGCTAACGATAGCGGTCTTGTTCTGTTACAATGCAGTCATTATTTTTGAGAAAGGTAGCCTATAATGATTAACGATGTGATTGCCGAAACCAAAGAACGGATGCAAGCCAGCTTGGATGCCTACAACCACGATTTGAGCGGGATGCGAAGCGGACGGGCAAGCACCGCCCTAGTGGATAAGTTGATGGTGGACTACTATGGACAACCCACCCCTCTGCGCCAATTGGCGAATATTTCCACGCCCGAAGCCCTGCAAATCATGATTCGCCCTTATGATGCCAGCGCGCTCAAGAGCATTGAGAAGGCAATTCAAGAGGCGAAATTAGGCGTGAACCCCAACAACGATGGCGCTGCCATTCGTTTGAACATGCCCCCGCTCACGCGCGAGACTCGCCAGAAACTGGTGAAGGTTCTCAAAGACCGCACCGAAGAGGCGAAGATTGCGATTCGTAACATTCGGCGCGACGGCAACAAAGACCTCAAGGACTTCACCGATGAAAAGCTCATCTCTGAAGACGACCAAAAGCGTGGGGAAGAGCGCATCCAAAAACTAACCGATGAACACATCGCTAAACTGGATGAACTAGCCAAAGCCAAAGAAGAAGAGATCACGGAAGTATAACAATGGCAAGCAACCTAGAGTTGAAAATCCCCAATCATGTTGCCATCATCATGGATGGTAACGGGCGTTGGGCAGCGTCCCGTGGGTTGCCACGCACAGAAGGACACCGCCACGGCACCGAAAACTTGCGACGCATCTTGCGTAGCAGTGCCAAAATGGGCATCCGTATCCTGACGATTTATGCTTTCTCTACGGAAAACTGGAAACGCCCGCCCCAAGAAGTGATGATGTTGATGCGCATCTTAGAGACCGTGCTAGATCGAGAGATTGACGAACTTGACCGCGAGGGCGTGCAAATCCGCCACATTGGGGAAACAGAGGGCATTGCCCCCTATCTCCTCAAAAAGATTCAACAGGCTTGCGAGCGCACCGCCCACAATAGCCAACTCATCTTAAATGTGGCGTTCAACTATGGGGGGCGTTCAGAGATTGTGCACGCTGTGCGCAAGATCGTCAGCGATGGTATTCCGGTCGATCAAATCGACGAGGAGCTAGTCAATCGCTATCTCTATACGGAAGGCTTGCCAGACCCTGACCTCATCATTCGCACCAGTGGCGAGTTGCGCGTGAGTAACTTTTTGATTTGGCAAGGCGCGTATTCCGAATATTATGCGACCGAAACCTACTGGCCCGACTTTGACGAAGATGAGCTACTGGTGGCGATCGAGTCCTACTCGCGGCGCAAACGTCGTTTTGGCATGACAGACGACCAAGCCCACGACGAACTAGATGCAACCCTGTAATAAAATTCGATCGTTATCACGAGACTGCTCGTGAACAGCAGGGCTAACCCCTACACTTGCGGAGGGGTGCGCGTGCCAAGTTCTTTATAACCGAGTGCGGCAATGGTCAAATCGCGGGCACTTTGCTCTCCACTTTCCCCTGTTGTCCCCAGCATCTCCGCCAACTCTGCTGTGCGGGCTTCGTCTGTCAACAGTTGCTGGATGTGGGTTGAGGTGCGGTTGTTGATGACGCGCTTTTCTACTTTGAAGTGTGCGTCGGAATAAGCTGCCAGTTGGGCAAGGTGCGTCACCACGAGCACTTGGTGATGGTTTGCCAAGTTCCACAGTTTTTCGCCGACCACGCTTCCCAACCGTCCACCAATCCCTTGATCGATTTCGTCGAAGATGAGGGTATCGGTGGGGTCTGCCATCGTCAACGCTTGCTTCATCGCCAACATGATGCGGGCGGTTTCGCCCCCACTTGCCACTTTTGCGAGGGGCAGCATGGGTTCGCCGAGGTTCGCGCTCATCATAAATTCCACTTGGTCAACCCCGCTGGCATCAAAGGCGAGGCGTTGATCCCCCACAAAGCACCCGTCTTCCTCGCGCTGTTGGCTCACACGCACGCTGAATCTTGCTCGCCCCATGCGCAAATCTCCTAACTCGTGGACGATCTGCCCTGCCAGCTTTTCGCCTGCCTGCTGACGGGCTTGGCTCAATGTTTCGGAAAGCGTTCCGATTTTGCGCAGGAGGGCATCTTCTTCCACCTTGAGCTTTTCCAGGCGGGTATCGCTGTTGTCGATGCGCTCCAACTCGGCGCGTGCGCTTTGGCAATATTCCAAGACGTGGCTAACGGTGATGCCATATCGCCGCCGAAGCGTGTTGATTAACTCTAACCGCTCTTGAATCTCATCCAAGCGATCAGGATCATATTCTAAATCATCGGCATAGTCACGGAGCGTAAGAGCCAATTCTTGTAGGGTGTCGCTCAAGCTATTGGCAGTATCCACTTCTTCTTTGAGTGACTTATCGATGTGGGCGATCTTTTCAACAATGACCGCTATTTGCTGGAGTTGGTCAATGGCAGGGTTGCTTTCATTGCTGTCGTCACCGTCCAAGATTGCCAGCGCGTCTTGCAGCAACGTGGCAAGTTGTTCGCTACTGCCTAAGCGTTTGCGTTCGATTTCCAGTTGATCTTCTTCGCCCGCTTTTAAGTTGGCGGATTCAATCTGTTCAATGTCATAGCGCAACTGTTCGGCACGCCGTTCGAGTTTGTCGCGGTCAGCTTGCAAGCTGCGCAACTCCTTCCGCACGCCACCCAACGCGCTCACCATCTCGCCCAGTTGCTGGCGACGGTCAAGCAGGTTGGCGTAACGATCCAAAAGGTCAATATGGGAGCGTGGGTTGAGGAGCGAAAGGTGTTCGCTTTGCCCGTGAATGTCAATCAGGTGGGTGCCCACGCTATTCAAGATGGCGATGTTGATGGTGCTGCCGTTCACTCGTGCGGTAGAGCGCCCGTTCTGGCGGATTTCTCGGCTAAGGATGATGGAGTCAGGATCAGAGCCTTCGATCAATCCCTCTTGTTCAAGGATGGGCAACACGTAGGGGCGGGCAACCGTCGTGACGGAGAACACCGCCTCAATCACCGCTTTTTCCGCTCCAGCGCGGATCATGCTTGGCTCCGCCTTGCCACCCATCAAGACCTCCACGGCATCTATGATGATGGATTTACCTGCGCCGGTCTCGCCACTAATCACATTCAAGCCGTGGGTAAAATGCAGTTCCAGTTGGTCAATAATTGCAAAGTTGCTGATACGAATTTCTTCAAGCATGTTATCACCTGCGTCTAAGGGAAAAACGTCCTATCACACCCACTACCACCACTATCGTATAGATCATCACGCCCAGTTGACGGAACACATAGCTCACAAACGACCGGCGCAATGGTTGTAGAATTGCTTGTGCTTGTTCGGGGGGGAGTTGTGCCAAAGCTGGGGGGATGGATGCCCATTGCCAATACAACACACCCAACACAGCTATCACAATCCCCGTTGCCAACGCCTCGCCCATGTATCGCCCGCGCTTGCGTTTGTTGAACCTTAACGCCGCTTCGGTGATGATCCCAACGGCAAAGGTGCTGAACAAGAGCGAAAAGAGCATGCCTAAATGACTGGCGATGAACGCCCCCACCGCACCCAACACCACGCCCACCGCGAGTAGCTTGCCATAGTCTGCCCCACCCGCATTGAAGAAGGTGTCCTCTTGAACGCGGATACACTCTTTACAGCGATAGCCGACGGGGGTTCTCACGGCGCATTTGGCGCAAATTAAGCGTTCACACCGGTTGCAACGGAGGGCAGTTTTAAGCGTGGGGTGAACTTGGCAATAAGTATTGCCATCCGCATCCACCACATCTTTCACAACAACGGGCGGATTTCCAAAGGTCTTTACGGTTTCCGTCATGTTTGTTCGCCTCGCAATCATCAGGTGAATTTCAGTTTAGCAGGGATGTTGTAGTTGTGGATGCGTGGTTCTAAACGATCCAAAATGGAGCGATAGAAATAATTGCGTTGCCCCAAACGAACAAACCTACCGCTGAGTTCAGAAGCCTGTATCACCACACAATCATGGGGTTTTAATCGGGTGATTTCCACCCCATCCAAACGCAGGACGCTTTCGCGCGGGCGTTCGGCAGAAACGACCACCTGCACGGTTGCGCCTTCGCTCAAGACGATCGGGCGATCCATGCTGAGGTGGGGTGCCACCGGCACAATCAAGAAGTTGCGCAATTCGGGGGGTAAAATGGGACCTCCGACCGCCAGCGCGTAAGCGGTGGAGCCGGTTGCGCTTGCCACAATCAGCGCGTCGGCGTGATACGTGGTTGCCCAGTCCCCATCAATGTAAAGCTGTAGCAAAATAGTCCCGGCGGCATCCCTGCTGATGACCACATCGTTGAGGGCTTGATGACTGCTGATGCTTGCTCCATCACGCAGGACTTGCGCATTCATCATCATGCGCTCTTCAATCCAGTAGTGCCCCTCTAGGAGCGCAATGAAATTTTCTTGCCACGTTTGCGGGTCGGTGATGGCGGTTAAAAAGCCCAGATAGCCCATGTTGACCCCCAAGACCGGAACGCCGTAGGGGGCGCATGCTCGTACAGCGCGTAGGATTGCCCCATCCCCACCAATGGCAACGATGGCATCCGGATGCTCGCGGAGTGAGGCATGGGCTTGGGGTGTCCAATCATCTGTGAGCCACGTCTGAAGGTTGTGCGCGTGCAAAAAGTCCAACATTTCCCGCCCCAGCTCTTGTGCATGAGGGCGTTCGGAATGGGTGACGATGCCGATCGTTTGTAACTGGCTCAATAGGTTCAACACTCCCGTTTGGGTTGCGAATCACACAAGTATAGTATAGCGTGAAACTCGCGTGCTTGCCACTATTACTTAGAACAAATTTGCTATTCAGCTATCTTTTATTTTGGACGCACCACACTCGTGAGGACGAACCCCTCATCAAAGCTACCGCGTTGATCGCGTCGAGTTTGGCGCGCCTGCAAGATTTCTGTCTCGCTATAGCCCATCATCTTGCCAATCCCAATCAGCACCTCCATGACATCAGCAATTTCGTCTAGGTTGGGGCGTAGCAACAATTCTAGGTGTTCCTCGGTCAATTTCTCGTAAAGTTTGGCTTGTAAGTCTTGCCCACTCACGCGCTCCACCAACGGCACGCGCCCGTCCTCCCGAATGATGGCGGGGATGTTGTCGCGCACCAGTTTGCCCAACACCTCGCTCACAATGACTTGATCGGAACGGTGCGCCTCTTGACCATTGCGCCACTGGTTCAAGTGTTCGTGTAGAAGGCGAATTGCCTGCTCAATCAAAAAGGTATCTTCCATCGACGAGTTCAAAAAATAATGTTGGTTGACTTCATCATAGGTGAACATTGCCTGTTCGGCTAAGTGAAGGGTCATAACGCGCGCGAGACTGTGTTCAAAATAAAGTTGCATGTGAGGATTGTAGGGCATCATCGATTCAATCAAGTTTTGCTTGGTTGCCCGCCCACCATTTTCTAATAAGGTCAACAAAATAGCCGCTTGGTTAACATCTTCTTGGACAAGATTGCTCTCGAGATAATTGACGATCGCTTGTAGATTCATCATAAATTGTGTGCTCCAGTTTGATTTGCCACCCGCTTTCTCTGCGTTGTATGGTAACACACTTCAATTTTGAGCAATACGGCAAACGTGCCAAGCAAAAAGAGCATCCCCAATGGAGATGCTCTTTGAATGGATTGAGGAATATATGTCGCCGATTTAGCCGAAACGCCCGGAAATATAATCCGCTGTTTCTTGGCTTTGGGGCGTTCCAAACATTTGTGCGGTTTCGTTGAACTCGATGAGTTCACCCCAGCGGGTCTCTTTGTGGCCGCTTTCCTTCTTGCGAATATTGAAGAAGGCGGTGTAGTCGCTGGCGCGGACTGCCTGTTGCATGTTGTGGGTGACGATGACGATGGTGTAGTTGTGTTGCAATTCTCGCATGAGTTCTTCGATGCGTTGGGTGGCGATGGGGTCTAGCGAGGCGCAAGGTTCGTCCATCAAGATCACTTCCGGCTCAACCGCAATCGTGCGGGCGATGCACAAGCGTTGTTGTTGCCCACCAGAAAGTGCCATCCCGCTCTTGTCTAAGTCATTCTTGACTTCATCCCACAATGCCGCCCCGCGCAAGCTCTTCTCGACGATTTCATCGAGCACCTGACGCTTAGTAACACCCATCACGCGCGGTCCATAGCAAACGTTGTCGTAGATCGATTTGGGGAAGGGGTTCGGCTTTTGGAAGACCATGCCAATACGACGGCGCACTTCTACCGAGTCCACCTGGGGCGCGTACAGGTTTTGCCCTTGAAACACAATCTCACCCTCAATACGAGTGGAAGGAATGAGTTCGTTCATGCGGTTGATGGAGCGCAAAACGGTACTCTTGCCACAACCAGAGGGTCCAATGAAGGCGGTAATTTTATTCCGCGCGATTGGAATGTTGATGTTTTGTACAGCCATGTAAGTGCCGTAGAAAACCTTCACATCCTTAAGCTCTACGATAGGATCGCTGACGGATGCAATATAACGTGCGGTTCCATCTTGTTGAATAATGGTGTTCATGACCATGATGTGTTAAATCCCCCTAAAGATTAGCTAAGGTTTTTGCTATAGCGATTGCGCAAGATGATGGCAAGCGTGTTGAGCGTGAGAAGCAAAACGAGCAAAACGATAATCGCCGCCGCCGCAATGTGTTGAAATTCCGGTTGTGGGCGCGATGTCCAGCTGTAGATTTGAATCGGAATGACGGTGAACGGTGAAAAAATGTTGCTAGGATCGGTGGTCAACACGGTAGACGCACCCACCACAATCAACGGAGCGGTTTCTCCGATGGCGCGGGAGAAGGCTAAGATCGTCCCTGTGAGAATGCCAGGGACAGCAGCAGGCAAAACTTGACGGGAAATCGTTTGCCACTTGGTTGCGCCCAATCCATACGATGCTTCGCGGATGGTGCGCGGGACGGCGCGGATAGCCTCTTGCCCGTTGATGATGATGACCGGCAAGATCAGCAACGCCAAAGCCATCCCAGCTGACAGGATGGTACGCCCGTTCGCGTTCGCCTCAACGCCCAATACGCTGAACGCACTACCAGAGGTGATGAACACCAACGCGCGAACGAAGATAGACAAGCCCAAAATACCGTAGATGATGGAGGGTACGCCTGCCAAGTTGCGGATGTTGGTTTCAATCAAGCGGTTGACTGCGTTGTCGGTGGCATATTCTTCCAGGTAAATTGCCGCCCCCACGCCCAAAGGCAATGCCGTTAGGATGGTGACGAGCATGATCCACAATGTGCCGATCAAAGCGGTACGAATGCCGATGTCATTAACGTTGGCACTTTGCCCGTTTTGCAAGAAACGCCCATTCAACCAACTACGGAATTGGATGGTGGCTTCGGGGAATTTCTCGGCAGTTTCCGCTTCAATTGCAGCGCGGTTCAAAGCAGATTCGTAGAAGGCATAGGTCTTAAGAATTTCCACGCCCACCACTTCAGTATTCACAAATGCCAACATCTCGTCCGGGGTGGAGTTTTCGACCAACAGAGCCAACACCTGATCGTCGGCAAGATCGCTGATCGTCTGTTCAGTGGCGTCGATTCCCTCTGGGAAAACGACATTTCCTAGTGCCTGATCGAGGCTCAAGCTGGTGAATTGACTGGGATCAACTGCAGAGAGGGTGTCACGCACCAACACCAAAACACGACGGGGCGCGTTCTGTTGCAGGATTTCGCCCAGTTGGTTTTTGTCCAAGTTTTCTAGGGGTTCATCGGCTAGGGTGGTGGGGTCAATTTCGTATTGCACCACCACCAGACCGAAGTTTTCGTTAAGAACCGTCAAGGCAAGGACGATGAGCGATACCACCGCCACCACGAGGGAAGAACGATACAAGTAAGTGTAAAGAACCCCTTGTGTTTGGCGTGCCTGAAGTTTTTGCTTGTATTGGTCTTGTGTGATGTTGAGGAGCGATGTCATCAATATGCCTCCCGAAAGCGACGAACAATCCAACTACTCACCAAGTTTAGAATCAAGGTGATGACGAAGAGGGTTAACCCAATGATGAAGATGCTGGTGTAGTCGATCGAATTGTAGGAGAGGTCGCCACCGCTGATGCGTGCAATGTGACCGGTCATGGTTTCGGCACCGACAAACGGGTTAAAGGTGAAGTTTGGGCGCGCCCCAGCGGCAATCGCCACAATCATGGTTTCCCCAACAGCACGCGAAACTCCCACAATCAAAGCTGCCAGCACGCCAGAGAGTGCTGCGGGCACCACCACACGGATGGTGGTTTCTAGGCGGGTGCTACCCAACCCATATGAGGCTTCGCGCAAGGAGCGCGGTACAGCGTGCAAGGCATCCTCACTCATCGAGCTGATGGTGGGGATAATCATGATGCCCATGACGATGCCTGCTGAAGCCACATTGTAGATTTCTACTGTATTGCTCCCCAACAAGCCACGTAACAAGGGGGTCATGAATTGAATGGCGAAGTATCCATAAACGACGGTGGGCACCCCTGCCAAGATTTCGAGGATGGGCTTGAGGGTGTTGCGCAAATTGGCGGAGGCATACTCACTCAAGTAAATTGCCGCGCCCAAGCCTAACGGGAAAGCCACCAACATCGCGATTAGCGAACTCATCAAGGTCGCGTTGACCAAAGGCGCAATCCCGAACAAACCGAGTTGAGGTTGCCATTGACGACCGGTAAAAAATTCTACCCATGAAACAGGCTTGGGATAGTGGATCGTTTCATCAGCGGGGTGGTTTGCCGCCCCTATATCCCCCACAGCGCGTTCAACTTCTAAGCTGTTGTCCGCCACGCGGGTGATGCGCATGACCTCTGAACTGGGAGCAATTTGGATTCTTTCGTCAACCTCAAACAAGAGTCCATCGCCCTCTTCTAAGGTGATGGTGGTGTCTTCGGTGGTCATTGCTGCCACTGTTTTGATTTGACGCTCGCGCATGGGATGTGAAGTTGTGGCAGCGGGATGCTCGGCAGCTACCGTGTCCAATTGGGCGCGTTGAATGTTGATGCCGTTGTTGGTGGGGTCTTCGGGGTTTTCTACACGAGACACAATCAAGACGATTTCGTCATTGATCTTGAGGTAACTATTGGGCGCTAAAGTTGCACGAACGTCATTCTCAAGTTTGCCGGTCAAGATGAACGTATCATCGGTTGACAAAGAGGCGGAAAGATCAAACGTCACCCCGCCTTCCACCACGCTCAGTTGCTTGACCGGAAGCCATGCCTCTGAGCCAAAGAAAAGCAAAGATTCACGCCCCAAAACAATGACAATACCGATGGTGGTAAAAATGGAAACCACCCCACAAAACAACAGGATGGCTCGAATGATTTCTTCCCCAACACGCGCCCGCTTGTACAGCGCGCTGTTTTCTTTCGAGCGTGCTTGCCCCAACCCACGCTCTAAAGGTGTGAGTGGTTGTACCGCTCCAGATCCGTTCATGGTGGATTACCCTTCCAACTTTCTTGAACACTCAACCGCTTAAACAAAAGATAACAAAAGAGTTAAGACAGGCTTAGAGTCTACCTAATGTAACCCAAAAATAAAAGAGGGGCACACTATCCGCGTGCCCCTCCTTAATGATGATTTAACGCATCAAACTTGCAAAGGCAAATTACATGCCGAGCATCAACTTGAGAATAGCAACCTTAGCAGCGAAGAGGTCAGCTGCGGGGGCGGGGAAGTAGCCAACTTCTACAACAACGTTGTTGACGTTGCTCAAAGCGTAAGCCAAGAATTGACCAACTTGGGGCTTCTCAGCAACGATGCCAGCGTCGGTGTACATGAACAAAGGACGAGCCAAAGGATAGGTAGCTGCGTCCACGTTTGCTGCGTTGGGTTCGATGCCTTCAACAGAGAGTGCCTTGAGGGTGTCAGCGTTTTCTGCATAGTAAGCGTAACCGAAGAATGCAACAGCGAAGGGAGAACCTTGTACACCTTGAACGAGAACGTTGTCATCTTCAGAGGTGGTGGGGTCCATAGCAAGGATGGGTGCAGAATCATCTTCGAAGACTGCTTCTACGAAGTAGTCGAAGGTACCAGAGTCGGTGCCGGGGATGAAACGTTGGATGGGTTCAGCGGGCCATTCAGCGCGAACGTCGGACCAGTTAGCAGCAGAACCGAAGATCAAAGCGAGTTCAGCGAGGGTGACATCGGTAGCGAAGTCGTTTTCAGCAGAAACAACAACAGCGAGTGCGTCGGTGCCCACGCGAACTTCGATGGGGGTACGGGGGGTAGCAAGAGCAGCACATGCTTCAACTTCGCTATCGCGGATGGCGCGAGAAGAGTTAGCGATGTCAGATGCAGCTTCAACACAGAAGCGTTCCAAACCGCCACCAGAACCGATGGAGTCGATAATCATGGAACCAGCGTAACCTTCAGCAACGAAATCTGCCAAGAGGCGTTCTGCCAAGGGGAATACGGTGGAAGAACCAGCAGCAGCGATGTCACCGCTAACGGCAGCAGCATCAACGTTGAGGGTGAGCAAAACGGAATCAACAACGTGTACAACGCCGTTAGAAGCCATCAAGTCAACAGCTACAACGTTAGCTTGGTCAACCATAACGCCTGCGTCGCTTACAGAAACGGTGAGGGATGCACCATTGACGGTGGGAACTTGACCAGAAGCAACCATGTCGGAAGTAACGGTACCAGCAACAACGTGGTAGGTCAAAACGCTGGTGAGCAAGTCGGTGCTGGCAAGCAAGTCTTCAGCAGCGAGGCCAAGAGCTTCGAGAGCAGCGGTGAAAGCAGCGTCGGTTGGAGCGAATACGGTGAATTCGCCGGTTGCGAGGGTTTCGGTCAAACCAGCAGCTTCTACGGCAGCAGCAAGAACGGTGTGGTCTGCGCTACCAGCGATAACGTCAACGAGGGTGCCCTCTTGTGCGAAAACAGCGGTGAAGGGCAAAGCCAACAACAATACGGCGATTACAGCGAGAATACGTTTGTTCATTTGTAGTACGTCTCCAAAAATGGTTGTACGAAAAATGGATGAGATGCATGCAAAACTACACGCATCTTTACTCTAAACAGAGTGGATTAAGTTATATATGACCTAATGTTAAGAAATGTGGGGTTAAACAATAAGAAAACATTATCAAAATGTTAAATTGCTGTGGTAATAAGTTTGAGGTAAGTCACGGATGAGGGGTCTATGAGTAGGGGTGCCTACATGGTTCTTGCCGCGCCACGCCCGTCGAACAGGGCTCGGGCAAGTTCATTGTTCTACCCAAACCATTTGGAGACTTTCACACATTTCACCATACGAAGACACTACCAAAGAACGGTATACTCAGGCGAATAGCCAAGACCATCCGATCAATGAGGGAGAGCAGATCAATGTCGCTTACTTTTGAAAAACGCCACTCCTCACTGAAAACGAAAATGGTCGCGACATCCGTTAAAAGCATGCTGACATGACCGTCAGCAATGGCAATGGCGACTACACACAGGCGCAAACCACCGTTGTTAAATATGAAGCAGGGAACTAAAGCATGACCTCATCCTTGTCTGTTGACCCGTCCGATCATGGGAATGCTCTGTTGATCTGGGCGGTGCGTTCGGGATTGCTGGGAATATTGGGCATCGGCTTGTGGGTGATGGTGTTGATGATGGTCTTCTTTGGCTATCAGATTGCCATCTCTAACCGCATGGTGCCGGGTGTGATGATTGACGGGGTGGATGTTGGCGGGCTAACGCTTGAACAGGCACGCGCTCAACTTGCCTCCAGCATAGATTATCCCCAACAAGCGATCTTCACCTTCGTCTATCAAGAGCGCGTTTGGCAAGTTTCGGCAACCGAGCTAGGGGTGCGCCTTGACCTTGACCGCACCTTAGCGCAGGCGTTCGACGTGGGGCATCAAGATACCCCCGTGCGCAACCTACAAGAGCAGGTGCAAGCGTGGGCGCGTGGGGTGCAAGTTAGCCCCCACTATGTATTCGACCAAAGCGCGACGCTTGCCTACTTGGATGGGTTGCTACGGGAAATCGGCACGCCTGCCGTCCAACCGACGTTGGTCTTTGATGGGTTAGAAGTGCAAACCACCCCCGCGCAAGTGGGGATCGAACTAGATACCGCAGCGATCTTGAACCAGATCACCGCCCAAGTGCAACAGTTCACCGCTGGGGCACAAATCCCCCTCACGGTCAAGGAGGTTCAACCGCAAGCTGTTGACTTAGAATCAACTGCCGCCTTCTTGCGCACTGCTGTTTCTGCCCCGCTCGCCCTAACCGCGACAGATGGAAGCGGGCAACCGTTGGGCGAGTGGCACATTCAACCCGAACAGATTGCCCCCTTGCTTCAGATCACCGAAACGGTGGGAGAAGCAGGCGTGCGGACGTTTGGGGTGGAAGTGGAGATGGACGGTTTTCAAGAGGCGTTGCGTCAGCTTGCGCCGGGCTTGATCGTGCCGGGACGCAACGGACGCTTTCACTTTGATGATGCGAACAAGCAATTGGTGGTGATTGAGCCTGCGGTAGATGCGCGTGAGTTGAACGTAGAGGCGACCGTTGCCAGCTTAGAGCGGGCGGTCTTTTCGCCAGACCAGCGCGTTGTGCCGCTGGTGTTCACGACCACGCCCCCACGCTACCACAATAACCTGACCGCCACCGAGCTAGGCATTACCGAGTTGGTCTCCGAAAGCACGTCGTACTATACGGGAAGTTCCGCCGCGCGCATGCAAAATATCGAGGTGGGAACCGCCTTCTTTGATGGGGTCATTGTCGCTCCGCGCGAAGTGTTCTCATTCAATGCCATCCTGGGCGAGTTGAGCTATGAGCGTGGCTTTGCCGATGGGGCGACTATCTTTGGCGGGCGGGCGGTCAAGGGGATTGGTGGGGGGATTTGTCAGGTGAGTACCACCATCTTCCGCACCGCCTTCTTCGGTGGATTCCCCATTGTAGAACGCTATTCGCATGGCTATCGCGTGTACTACTATGAACTAGGCAACTGGGGTCCCGGCTTGGATGCGGCGATCTTCACCCCTAGCGCGGACTTCAAGTTCCAAAATGACACCGACTACCACATCCTGCTAGAAGCCGAAATGCTCCCCGAACAAGACGCGCTCGCCTTCCGCTTCTACAGCACCAACCCCGGACGACAAGTAGAAGTGAGCCAACCGATTGTGCGCAACATCACCCAACCCACCGCCACCATCTACGAGGAGAACCCCGCGTTAAGCCAGGGGCAACAGCTTCAGGTGGATTGGTCAAAAGAGGGGGGAGATGTGGTGGTGACGCGCATCATCCGTGATGCGTTTGGCAACATCCTAGAACAGCGCGACTTTGGCACGTTCTATCAACCGTGGTCGGCGGTCATTCAGGTTGCGCCCGGTGATTCACGCTTACGCACTGGATGAGTGAACCCATAACAATTGGGCGGACGTTGCTCCTGATCGCGTATAATGGGGTAGCAGTCTATAGCAAAATATCAAGCGAGTTTGGATATGCAACAATCAATCATGGGGCAAGTTGCCCTGGTCACAGGGGCAGCACATCGGGTGGGCAAAGCGATTGCCTTCGAGTTGGCACGACGCGGAGCGCATCAAGTGGTACATTATCACGCCTCAAAACCCGAAACGGTGGAGCAAACCTTGTCAGAACTTCGTGCGTTGGGGGTGCAAGCATCCGCCATTCAAGCGGACATCAGTCAACTGAGCGGGGTGGAAGCGGTCTTTAACCATGTGGTCGAACGTTTCGGCAAGTTGAACATCCTCGTGAACAGCGCGTCCATCTTCCAAAAGCGCACGCTGGATGAAGTCACCTCAGAAGAATGGGATGAGACGATGCGGGTCAACTTAAAAGCGCCGTTCATGTGTACCCAAGCCGCCGCCAAACTCATGCGTCACAATGACCCCATCGGCGGGGTGATCGTCAATATTCTGGATCGTGGCTCGGTCTCGCCGTGGCCAGAATTTGCGCATCATGGCATCAGCAAAGCTGGCTTGTTCATGTTGACCAAGACCGCCGCCGTCAGCTATGCCCCCCACATTCGCGTGAATGGGGTGATACCGGGTCCGGTCATGAAGCCGGATTACCTTTCAGATCAGGACTGGGTAGCAGCTGGCAACCGCACCTTGCTTAAGCGGGTGGGCTTTGCCGAAGATGTCGCGCGGGCGGTGGCATACTTGGTGGAAGAAGATTATCTCACCGGTGTCACCATCCCCGTCAACGGCGGACGTAACCTAACCTAAAGGGGGCAACCAATGATCGTGCATATTCTCGAGCGCATGCGCCAAGCAGAAGCATCCCCCCCGTGGTCAAGTTTCTCCGCTATGCTGTTGGTTGGGATGCTGTTGATCTTCACCGCGTTTGTGGGCATTGCGTTAGCATCCCTCGTCATAACGGAGGTGAGCGCAATGACCTTGCTGGGTTGGTCAGTGGGGCAACTTTTGGGGGTCGCGCTGTTGGGGATGGTGTTCCGTCGCACGGATGCTCGCGCCTTCTTATTGGGTGAACAGACACGCCTGCCCATTTTGATCGCGTTCATCATGGGCATGACCTTCGCGGTGACGCTCGATCTGCTCCCCGTTTTGGTGAGCGGGCAACTCATCAACGCCCCCCAACTGATCTACACGGTTCGGGCATCCAGCGCGTGGGTGTGGGGTTTGGGGATCGCCTTCACGGTGATCTTGCAACCCATCGCGGAGGGATTATTTTTTCATGGGGTGCTATTCCCGTCGGTGCGCGTGAGCGGGCTACCGATGACGGTGGCAACCGTGGCGTTGCTCCACACGGGCTATCACTTGTTCTTGTTCCCCCCCATCGCGGGGGAGGTTTGGCAGGGTGTCTGGATTCCGCTGTTGAGTGGCATCTTCTTGGCAATGCTCCGCGCCTACGACAAATCCCCGCGCAGTGCCATCTTTGCGATGGTGGGGATGGGCACATTCATGATGTTGAAGGCAATTTTCATCGCTTCCATATAAGTTTAGACCAGTCAACAGGAGTGACACACAATGGCAGGTTTACCCGTTTCTGAAGTCATGAGCGCGTTAGCGTCCTTGAGCGGTTGGGAATATCATGAAGGCACGCTACGTAAGACGTTCGTCTTGCCGTCCTATCCCGCCGGCTTGATGTTTGCCAGCGCGGTGGGCACGCTGGCAGAAAGTATGGATCATCACCCCGATTTACATATTGGCTACAAGAAAGTCACCATCACCTTGACCACGCATGATGCTGGCAATGCCGTCACGCAACATGACTTGACGCTTGCCCAACGCATAGAGGGGTTGGGCTACCCTTCAAAGTAGCGAGCGATCGCTGGGGGGGTGCGCCCGTGCACGCTTGATGCTGGCGCGGGTGCTTGCCCCCCACTTTTGCGTGCTCCGCGCTCAACTTTACGGCACAATCTGCATTTCAGACTTTAGATGATTTACACCCCTTTGGTTAGTGACGTAACGTCAGCTATGGGTTCAAAATAACTTATTTTATCTAGATAGTTTAATTAGTGTTAATAACCAATAATCAACAAATTTAATGTGCAACATGCAGTTGGAGTATTGACATTTCAAGTAAATTTTGTTACTTTGTTCTTAAATCGTTAGTTATCAATTAGGCGGTAGATAAATGGTCGAGAATCCCAATGACGGTGTGCAAAACACTTCCACTGACTTAGATAGTGAGTCTGAAAATTCGCCTGAGACACTGTCAAGTATATTATCTGGGACTTCTTCCCAGAACCAGGCTACCGATGTTCTTGCACTGGAGCGACAGGCTCTTGAACGTGAGCGCCTTGAATTTGAGCGTGAACGATTACGTTTTGAAAAGGAAAAGAGCAAGTCACAGTCTAGTTCTTTAAGTGACAGCTCGTCATTAGAACTTCAAAAGCTCGAGCTAGAGCGTGAAAAGCTCCGTCTCGAACAAGC
>CAIRDJ010000006.1 GCA_903877335.1 uncultured Chloroflexota bacterium
CTTGCAGTTGTTTGATGGTGGCGATGGTATACATGACAACCTCTCGGTAACGTTGTGTGATGTCACCACCGTAGCTGAATCCATCCCACATCTGCAGGACATTCGTGCGAAAAAAAGCCGTGCCGAACGAAATTTTTTCCATTGTGGGGCAAAACAGGCTATCATTACCTTACTTAACCTTTGAGTAGATGGGAGGTAAGAATGATGGTCAGACCTATCCGATTGAGCATGGCAGTGGTTGGTTTATTGGCTCTCTTCGCAGGGATTTCGGGGCACGTTTCTTTAGCACAGGTACAAATGCTAAACCCCACCGAAGCCTTTCGACAAACGGTGCAAGCGGCGTTTGAGGCAACTCTCACCGCCCAAGCCCCCACCCCTACCGCCACCGCCACCGCAGCAGGCAACGCGCGAAAGGAGGGCACGCCCTTTCAGATGTGGCTCATCCATGACAAAGATAGCCTGACTGCTCTGGTATATGGGAGCGGTTCGGTTTCGTTGGAGGGCTTCGGCGTGAAGGTGAACAATCGTGGGCTAGACATCAGTGGGTTGCGTAGCCTTTGGGACTTGTCGTTCACGCAGATTGCCCTCCCCGTGTGCATCCATTTAGAGACGACGGGCACCCCGCGCGATGTGCCCCAGTCGTGCTTAGATATTCAAAATCGCTACCTCCGTGAGATCAACCTTTCCGATACCATCTGGTATGACGGCGTAACCGATACGGTATTCGCCCACGAAGTCAACCGGTCGGGCGTGTCTATGGGGACTTGTGTGGATGTTGGGCTACCGTGTTTCATCACCTTTACGCCCCTCCTCCCCGAAAATCCCACCCCCACCCCATCCCCAACTTTGCCCCCCAATGGCGAAGTTCGTAGTGGGACGTACACGGTCAACGGACTGTACACCACCGATATTTACGTCCTCAAAGGGGAGATCATCACCGTCCGTGCGACGGGTAGCATCACGGTGGGGCAATACGTGGGCACAGTAGACCCCAACGGCACAGAGTACACCCGCAATACGCTCATTCAGTTGCCTGTTGATCCTAACTACGACTATGTGCGTGCCTTTCCACATGGGGCGTTGATCTGCCGAATCAAAGGGGAATTAGATTGGCTATTGTGTGGTAGCTTTGCCGAGTTCAATGCGTCCAGTGATGGTTATCTCGAATTTCATATTAACGACAACAATACGACCGATAACAGCGGCACATTCGCCGTAGAAGTGGAAGTCGGTTGAGGCATAAATTGTGTGCCAAGCGTGCTACAATGTTGCCAGTTACGTTTTAAGGAGTGCGAAGCTGGCTCATGGCACGTTTTGATCGTCTGGCGGTTTATACCGCCATGCTCAAGGGGGGGATGCTCCCCTTGTTCTATCACCACAATATTGAGGTCTCACAACATATCACCACCGCCTTGTATAACGGCGGAAGCCGTGTGATAGAGTTCACCAACCGTGGCGACTTTGCCATCGAGGTGTTCTCTGCGTTGGTGAAGTGGGCAAGCGTGAATCATCCTGACCTCATCATCGGGGTGGGGTCGGTGGATGATTCTGCTACGGCAGCGTTGTGTCTAGCATACGGGGCAAACTTCGTGGTTAGCCCAACCTTTGACGAAGGCGTGGCGTGGTTGTGCAACCGTCGCAAAGTCGCCTATCTGCCGGGTTGTTCCACCTTGAACGAGATCACCGAGGCGGAAGGATGGGGCGTGGAGATTGTCAAGCTGTTTCCGGGCAACACCGCCGGAGGTCCTGAATTTGTCAAGGCGATTCGTGCGCCCCGTCCCTGGACGAGCATCATGCCCACGGGGGGCGTAAGTGCCGACAATCTGGAGGACTGGTTTAAGGCGGGCGCGGTATGCGTGGGCATGGGCAGTCAGTTGGTCAAGAAGGAATGGGTGGACAACCACAACTGGAAAGCCATTGAATATGCCACCCGTCAAGCATTGGCTCAAGTTGATGCCGTGCGCCCCCATCACGGGATTGGCGACGCAAAGCCCTAGCCTGCCCCGTCGGATGTGTTGCACATGGGGGGACCCTCTGGCGGATAGACCCAACGCGCTTGCACGCTTGGGTCGCTCGCCATGATGCGAAACTGGGTGTAGATGGTCAGCAAGGCGCGACAGTCGCCCAAGATTTCGGCAGCTTGCCCTTGTAAATACCAACATTCAAAAATGCGTTCGTTGGGTGGCACGCCCTGCGTGACTTGCAACGATGAGCATTTGTTCAAGGTTTGCTGTGCGAGCGCGAAATCGCTGGAGAGGTAGTATTCACGCCCCAAGCGATACCACCCTTCCGGCAAGTCTGGCGCGTGTTCCGTCACCCAAGCACAATAACGCTGCGAGGCGGCACGCTCGTTCAACTCGGACGACAACTCGCACAAGCGCATGTGTGCCTTCACGTTGCTAGGGGAAAGTGCCATCACCTGATAGTATGCCTCTGTCGCGCGTCCCGCATCCCCCACCTGTTTGGCGTAGAGTGCCCGTTCAAAATGGAGCGGGATGAAGCGCGGTTGAGCTTCTAGCAAGCCATCCAACAACTCGCCTGCTTGCGCATAATTCCCCAAGTCTGCCGTGCTGATGGCGAAAGCACGCAACGCCTCAAACTGGGCGGGGTCATCGGGGCGGTGGGCACGCGCAGTTTCGCTCTCTTGATGGGCGCGGTCAAAACTCCCCACCCCAGCATACCCCAACGCCAAAGCCGAACGCGCCAGAACATGCTCGGGGTCAACTTGCAGGACGCGCTCGGCAACTTCCACCGCCTCAACAGGGTTGCCGTTCGCCTGCAACGCAAAGGCGTACACCGCCCAAACATCATGGTCAGCGTCGGCGCGTTCGGTGCGCAAGCGTGCCAGCTCAAGGGCATCAGCGCGATCCGTTTCGTATTCAAAATCAACATAGCTACGATAGATCAACGAGCGCACCAACGTGACGTGGGCGGCGTTTTCGGTGGGATCGCGCGTGAGCGCCGTTTGCGAAGCTGTCAGCGCTGTTTCAAAATCGCCGCGCAAGAGCGCACGCTGTGCCGCCCCAACCGAGGTTGCCGAAGGCGTGAGGAGGGCGCGTAGCGTCTCCAGCGAAAAGCCGTTGCCACTGCCAACACTCCACAAGATCAACCCGATATTCACCACGATGCCCGCCCACATCACACTTGGGACACACCCACTGCGACGGCGAGCTGACGAAGATTGCCGTTGTCCCATCTACTCTGCGTCCGATCCGCTTGACCTTTAAGACACTCACCCATTATTTTAACCGACTCTGGCATAGTCGAAACGGTTTGGAAACAGTTAAAATGTCGAAAAGTGGGCTAGTCTGTTGTGAATTAGGGTTAGCTCGGTTGGCTTGTCGAAACCATTATCATATCATCGTCAAAATGAAGGAAATAGGTATGGCTCAAATTTTGTTGCGCTTCATCCACATCAGTGACACCCACTATGCCCCCCCTGATTATCCTGTGCCCTATGGGCGGTATCACCCCACCGAAGGCACTCACGTGTTAATTGACCAGTTGAATGCCCTGCCGTATACCCCTGACTTCATCCTGCACACCGGGGATGTGGCGTATGATCCAGACCCAGATATTTATGCCGAGATCAAGCAAGCCTTCGCCGAATTGAACGCACCGGTTATTTTCCTGCCGGGCAACCACGATGAGCGCAACACGTTACAGACCGTCTTAATGGGACAAGAAACCGCTCGCCCATACTTTTACCATAGCCAAGTATTGCATGGGGTGAAGCTCATTTGCTTGGATAGCAACGGGGCAGGGGTGCCCATGCCACGCGGTTGGATGCCTGATGAGGAATTGAGCTGGCTAGAAGGGGAATTACAAGCGGACAGCGATTTGCCGTTGGTCATTGCGGTGCATCACCCGCTTGTCCCCACGCATGAATCCCGGTGGTTTGATGATTTCATGCGGACACAAAACGGCGAAGCGGTTCATGAGCTGCTCAAGCCCCATGCCCACCGCATTCGGGGGGTGTTTCATGGGCACGTTCACCACAGCATAGACATTCAGCGCGACGGCATCCTGTACAGCAGTGCCCAAAGTAGCTGGGTGCATTTCCATGTAAATCCTCATCAAAGCATGGAAACGGCGCTGGACGTGGTGAATGAACCGGGCTACACGCGCGTTACCATCACCGATCAAGGAACTTACCTACAACGCCGGCATTTTCGGCATCGGTGAGGTGCGCTTGAGCCTTCACTTTGA
>CAIRDJ010000007.1 GCA_903877335.1 uncultured Chloroflexota bacterium
CGCTTGAACCCGCGCCCGTGGATTTTGGTTTCGGATTATATCTGGGCGTTGCGCGTGTGTGCGGTGTTCTTCGGCACGCTCACCACAGGGTTGATCGCGCTAACCGCTGACCGCCTGAGCGGACGCTGGGCGGGGTGGTTGGCTGGGTTGGCATGGGCAGTTTCGGCGGTAGTCGTGCCCCATAACAACCTCGCCCTGCCCGATCCGCTGGCGTATCTGCTGGTGGCGTGGGTGGGATATAGCGCGGTTAGAACGCTCCAAGACGATTCCGCGCGTTTCCTGCACGGGTGCTTCATCGGGGTGATCTTTGCCATCTACACCAAGTACACCACCGCCAGCGTGTTGGTGCTGTATGGTGGGGTGGCGTTGCTGTGGATGATGCGCCAACCGCGTCAACGAGTGGGGGTGGTGCTGGCACACGGGGGGATTGGATTGGCGTGTGCGTTGTGGTTGCTGTTTGGGAATGGGGCGGCTTCGCTGGATAACTCCGAAGGCGAAGCATTCAAACAAGGTGGTTGGCTTGCCACCGTTAGCCTCACGCGCCTTGCCCAAAATATCCGCGCGGTGGGCTATCCGTTGGGGAGCGTGTGGGGGTTGTTGGGCGTGCTGGCGGTGGCGTATCGCTGGCGGTCTTGGCAGGCGGATAAGCGTACCCTCATGGCGTTGTGGGTGGGCTTTGTGTGCGTGGGGGCGATGTTCGTTTCCAGCTTCACCGTCATCACAGATGCCACCCATCTGCGCCACGTCTTGCCCATCACCACCGCGCTGTTGGTGGTGTGGGGTGTGGCGGTGGGGGAGGTGGTGACACACTCGGCATTGCGTCGCGTGGGGTGGTGGGTGGTGCTGGTCATTGGGGTAGCGTTTGCTAGGGACTTGCTCCCGTTGTGGCAAGAAGTCCGCGCCCAGCACACCGTCACCGCGCTGTGGGACTATGTGGACACGTTGCCTACCGCTGGGAAGTGGATGCTCAAACATGATGAGCAAGTGGAGAACCTCTTCAACCGCCCCTTCAGCGGTTACGACGGCATCCAGTATATAGATTACGTGTTTGATTCTGAGCCGTGGCACACCTCCGCCACCACGCTATCCGAGCAAGGCGTGGCGTATTATCTCTATTGGCAGGATGACCCCAACCAATCCGATCAACTGACGCAGTTTGTGCAAAGCCTGACGCATCTCAAAACGTTTGACGGGACGCGCATGGGGTGGACGGGGATGACGTTGGGCGTGTATCGCACTGCGTCCCCCCTCACTGCGGTGGAGGTTGATTTTGGGGGCGAGCTAACGCTGGTGGGCTATGATATGAGCGAGGCGCACGCAGGGCAACCCGTCACCCTTCGCCCGTATTGGCGCATTGCTGACCGTCCCAGCGCGAACTATAACCTCTTCATTCATGTTCATCCCGTAGGCGACCCTGCTACGATCTTGGCGCAAGCGGACGGCGCACCGACCCAGCCCGCGCGTCTGCCGTTGCTGTGGGATGATCCCGACGAGTTGTACATCGGGGAAGCGCACGCGCTCACCCTGCCTAGTGACATCACGGCGGGGGCGTATGAGATCAGCGTGGGGCTATACAATGAGGCAGGACGCTTGAGTTTGTCGGATGGGGCGGATCGGTGGGTCATTCCGCTTGAGGTGCTTGCGCCCCCAGCAGGGTGACATCATCCCCGATGCCCACCATCCACACAATCACGCGATCCGCAAAGAGCCGACGTAGTTCGTCATGAAATATCCCGTCGTTGCGGTCGCGTGCCAGCACAATCTCGCTGTCGAGGGGGGAAACCGCTTGACGATGGGTTGGCACGCCCATGCTCGTGTCCTGAATGCGCATGCAATCCACCGATCACGCTGATATGTGACCCCGTCGATGCCCTCTTCTTGCAACAATTCTAACGGATTCCTACCCAAACTGGCGGTTTTGGGGTTGGCACATGCCAATAATATTCTATAATTGTGCGTCGCTTACGTTGAAAACGGAATGATCCCGCGCCTCGTGTTGGAGGCGCGATTAGTGTTGATGAGGAATGCAACAATGAAGGTTATTTTGCTCGCCGATATTTACAAACAAGGCGTAGCGGGTGAAGTTATTGAAGTTGCCAACGGCTATGCTCGTAACTACTTGATCCCCAAACGCATGGCAGTTCAAGCCACTGAAGGCGAAATGAAGCGCGTTAAGAAATTGCGCGAAGCCGCCGAAGCACGTCGCCTGCAATATGAAGGTATGCTGAATGAATTGGGTCGTAAGATTGATGGCACGGAAATCGTGTTCTTTCGTCGCGCAGCTAACACGGGCAAGTTGTTTGGCTCGGTCACCACGCAAGAAATCGCGGATGAACTCAACCGCCTCACCAGCGTAGACATCAACCGCCGCCGTATTAGCCAACAAGGAATCCGTGACACTGGGGTGCATGTTGTTCCGGTGCGCTTGGGTACGGATGTTTCCCCCGTCTTGAACGTGGTCGTGATTGCGGAAGAAGAACGCATTGAGTTTGAACGCCAACGCAAAGCGGTTGCTGAGGGGTTGTTGGAATCCATCCGCTTTGACCGTACCGGTCACTTGATCGTGCAAAAGATTGCAGAGCGTCCTGCTGTGAAAGAAGAAGCCCCCGTTGAAGCAATGGTGGAAGAATCTTTGCCACAAACAACCGTCGAAGAAGAGTCTGCACAAGCGTAATCTTGTACGCCGAACGGTTTAGATGACCTCGTGAACCCGTAGCGATACGACAACGGGGTCATTCTATTTTAGGAGGAGGGTTCATTTGGACGCATTTTCGTTAGGTCGTTACCTGCGTGAAACTCGTGAGGCGCAAGAACGAACGCTTGACGATGCCGTTCATCAACTGAAAATCCGCCGTGTTGTTTTAGAACGTTTTGAACAAGGGGTCTTCCGACAGGGAGATTTAGCAGAGGTGCAAGAGCGTGGTTTCTTACGCACGTATGCACGCTATCTAGGGTTGGATGATGACCAGATTCTACAGATCTATACCGCGAGCCAAGTCGATCATTCGCCTACACCCGCCAGTCGCAAACGCCAAACCCAAGTCACCTCGCCTGCGCCCTCTCCAAATGCGCGGTTAAACGTCACCGAAACCAACCCCTCTCCCCCGAAAGTAACGGTGAACCCCGCGTCGCCAACCACCACCATGATGGAGCAGATGGACGCTCGGGTTCGTCGGCGTACCAACTGGCTCAACCGCTTTGCACTGGGGATGGTTGCGCTGGCGGCACTCTCGATCATCTTCTTCGTGAGCTATCAGCTACTGCGTGAACCCGCCCCCGCCATCACCCTTGTGGAGCTACCTGCCATCTTACCCTCCATCACCCCAAGCCCATTCGCCACGCTCATTCCCACAACTGCGCCATTGCAGGCGTTGCAAGAGCCAACCAAACGCGCCCCACTTTCGCACGATTACAGCGGGCAGGGTGTATTGGTGACGATCCTAGCGCAACAGCGCACATGGATTCGGGTGGTGGCAGATGGGCAAGAGGAATTCGTGGGCATGATGCCACCCGATGCTGTGGTGGAACAACAGGCTTTTGAGCGTATTGGGATTTCCGCCACCAACGCTGCCGCCTTGCTCATCACCTACAACGGAGAGGCGCAACGCTTGGTTGGGGGGCGCGGGCAAGCGGTGGAGTTGGTCTTCACGCGCGAGCGCATGGACATTCTTTCCGGCTTGGTTGCGGAGAATGATCCTGCCCTGTTGCTGACCTCCCAGCAAACCCCTACGCTGGATGTGGGTGCGCTCATTTTGGCACAAACCCCCACCTCCACCGAGGGACCTAGCCCCACGCCCACCCTCACCCCAACGGTGACGCTTACCCCCACCATCACGCTCACCCCGTCGCTCACGCCATCCAGCACGCCCACTGTCGGACCGACTCCTACGATCACCTTGACCCCTTCCAGCACGCCCACCCTCACACCTTCGCAAACGCTGGAACCAACCCAAACATTTACGCCCACCGCCGTTTTACCTTTACGCCTCACACCCAGTCAATCAACCCCTGTCAAGTCAGGAACGTAACGTATGCAAACCAAAGCCGTGAAATCACGCCATAATAAATATTATCTAGTTAGTTTGGGGTGTTCCAAAAACACTGTGGATTCAGAGAGCATCGCTCAACTGCTGAACAATCAAGGCTTAGATGGGGTGTTAAACCCATCCGATGCCGAGGTGATGATTGTGAACACGTGTGGGTTCATCAATTCTGCCAAGCAAGAATCGATCGATGTCCTGCGTGAGTTGGTGGAGCTAAAGCGACCGCATCAAATGGTCATTGCCGCAGGTTGTTTGTCACAACGCTATGGTGAAAGTCTTGTGCAAGAAATTCCTGGCTTAGATGGCATCATCGGCACGCGCCGCTGGATGGATACATTTGATCTGATTAAACGCCTGCGCGATCGCAAACATCCCGAACCGCTTTACCACCTGCCCACCGAAGCCACTGTTGTGGGCGGGGATGAGCGCGGAGTGTTGCGTGCCAGCGTTCAAGGGGCAAGCGCGTATCTGAAAATAGCGGATGGTTGTCGTCGCCCGTGTGCGTTTTGCGCCATTCCCAAGATTAAAGGCACGGCGGTGAGTCGCCCCATCGAAACGGTTGTTGCGGAAGCCCAACGATTGCAAGAGCGCGGCATCCAAGAATTGATCTTGATTGCCCAAGATACCACCGACTACGGCTATGATCTGGGCTTAAAGGATGGTTTGGCGGCGTTGCTGGAGCGTGTGGTTCAAGCCGCGCCCGACATCCCATGGATTCGTGTCATGTATGCCTATCCCGGTTATGTCACCCCACGCCTGATCGAAACCATGGCAACACACTCGCAAATCCTACCCTACCTCGATATTCCGCTACAGCATGGGCACCGCGAAACCCTCAAGCGCATGCGTCGCCCCGCGAACATCGAATGGGTGTATAGCACGCTCGAACAATTGCGTTCCGCCATGCCTAACTTGTGCGTGCGTACCACTTTCATTGTGGGCTATCCCGGCGAAACGGATGAGGAGTTTGATGGCTTGCTCCGTTTTGTGGAGGATTTGAAATTTGACCGCGTGGGTGCGTTCACCTATTCCTATGAGTTGGGCACGCCTAGCGCAGAACTCCCCAATATGGTGGCAGATGAGGTTAAACAGGCACGCTACGAGCAACTGATGGAATTACAACAGGGCATCAGTTTGTCCCGCAGTCAGGCTCTGGTGGGGCAAACCCTAGATGTCTTGGTTGAAGGACATGGCATGGGCGAGGATGAAGACGGCGAAGCAACGGGCGATGTGTTGAGTGTGGCGCGAAGCTACCGTGATGCCCCCGAAATTGATGGCTATGTAATTGTGGAAGGGGAGTTGCCTGTTGGTAAGATTGTCCCTGTTCAGATTACGGGCGCAACCGCCTATGACTTGTTTGGCGCGGTGATGACCCAACGCCCAATCGTGATCCAACCCGGTCAAGTCATCTCAGAGGGGATGATTGACTTGTCCCGTGACCGAGATTAATCGCTGGTTTCAGCAACGGCATCGGTCAAGCGCGAGAGACCGCTGTTACGCTTGACCTGATACTGCTCAAGATCACGCGCGACGATGGTGTTGGGGAAGATCGCGCGTGCCTCGTCGCGCACTTCGCGCTCATGGTAGCGTCTGGAAATGTGGGTCAAAATGAGGGTGCCCACGTTAGCATCCTTTGCCAACTGTGCCGCACGTGCTGCGGTGAGATGCCCAAACCGTTTGGCGATCTCCTCATCGCGCTGTAAGAAGGTCGCCTCAATCACCAGCACCGTCGCATCTTGAACCGCCTCCAGTAGATTAGCGGTTTGTCCCGTGTCCCCGATCACGGCTATTTTTGCCCCGCTTTCGGTTTCCCCCAGCACCTCGTCAGGCTCAACCACGCGCCCATTGGCAAGCGTGATGCGGTGCCCCTCAATCAGCGTCCGACGTTCTTCCCCATGTGGGATTCCAAGTGCTTCCGCGCGATCTGCCAAGAAGGGACGGTGGTCATGCTCTTTGAAGATGAACCCATAACACCCTGCCCCTCGATGCACCACCGAGACCGCGCTCACCGAGAACCCCCGATGCGATTCAATGATGCCTGGCGAAAGCTCGTGCAAACGGATGACGACCTCTAAATTGTCATAGTCCAAAACCACGCCATACAACAACCGCTCCACTCGTTCTAAGGTGGGTTTGCCTGCCCAAATATCCAGTTCATCTAATTCTTCTTCCCAACTAGCGAAACTGGAAACCAAGCCACCTAAGCCAAGAATGTGGTCAAGGTGTCCGTGCGTCAGCAAGATTTTATTCAGGCGTTTGAACCCGATCCCGCTTCGTAGAATTTGCCGTTGTGTTCCTTCGCCACAGTCCACCAAATAGCGATGTTCATCTACAGCAACCACCATAGCTGGCAAGCCACGGTGAGCAGACGGGGCAGAGGCGGACGTACCCAAAAAGATTAAACGAAACAAATTCAATCAACTCTCTTTGGCGGAATCAACCACCACTTCATGCAGGAATATCCGTGTTCCCCATTCTACACCATCTCGTAAAACTGGGATACGCTCTCCGCTTCCGTTGATGTAGGCCCCTATGGAGGTTTGATACCGCCCGTTCGGTAGCCCTTTTGGAATGGGTAGGAAGAATAGTTGCATGATGATGTCGCGGTTTTCCAACGGGACAGCACTCACGCTAAAGATGTCTTGGTTGCTAATCACGGTTTCGGCATCAAATAACATGTGGGCGAACAACGTTAAATCTTTCGAGAGGATGTCGCTATCCACGCGCCAAAAGGTGGTTAGGGTGACCGTTTCGCCAGGGGCATACGTTTCTTGCGGTTCTTTGATGTAGCCCAAGAAAGTGAGATTGCTTCCAAACGAGGTGGGCAGTTGAACTGCCTCCACCCCGCCGGGCGATTCTGGCGCGTAGCCACTGGGGGCAGTGGTGATGAGCCTGCCGACTTGATCTTCAATACGGGTGGGAATATCCATGATGATGACATCGTCCCGCAACGCTTCGCCTTGTGCCAACCACGCTTGAAAGGCGGGATGGATTGCAGAGCGGTTAGGGTTAGACAAGATGACCTGTTGGCGGTTGCCCCCATCTGTGAAGATCATCGCTTGTTGACAGTCGGCATAGCGGATGCGTGGGGAGGGGCTATCCATCATCAAGGTGATGCGCGTGACGGAGGTGTTCAGGTTATCTAGCCAATACGGGTTTTCTGCCAGTTGATTGACACACATCACGGTATTCACATTTGAATCAGTCGCATCCAAGTGCTGGGCAAGCTCTAACTCACGCGCGTGATAGTACGAGCTTAACCGTTCATCGTCTAACCAACGTGACATAGACGTTGTGCCCCACAGAATGACAACCGCCAGTACAAGACTGACCGCCCACCAAAAGCGGGGCAAGTACGGAGTTGGCGTTACTTTGTAAAATTGCTTCATTCCCAACCCCACAAAAATTGCCATCAAGGGCAAAAAGGCGAGGTTGCCCAAGAAGTTGGGGCTATTTGGAATGCCGAGCAAGATCGGCAATTGCCACGCTCCCATAATCAACATCACCATATAGCGCGGTTGGTGATACTTGCGAACGGCATACCCGATTCCAATCATGAGTAAGATCGCACTGAGTGGATCCATGAGCGGTTGATTGGGGAGATTGTGGGCAAGGTCAGCATCTCCCCGCCAGATGAACCCCAATAGATTATCTCCAATGGTGGAGACCCAACCCTCATTTTGCACCTCTGCTAATTTGTTGTTGATACGCGCCACCATGTTAATATCAACGCGCCGAACGGACGAGGTGATATAAGGGATAGCAATCACCGTGGCAATGACCAACGTGAAAGAAAAATACCCCAATGTGCGCCGTGACATCGGTTGACGGGTGAGGAGCATATACAGCATGAACGAGACAATGCCAAACAACATAAAAATCTGCGCTGGGTGAATATAAAAAGAAATGCCTAGCAATAAACCGAGCACACCAAAAGGGATACTATTAGAAAAAATTCTTGCATGTTTATAAATGGGAACAGTACGCGAAAGGCTAAGTAGCGTGGCAATCGAGAGTAAGGGCAACAATGTATCACGACTGATGAGGCGTGCGACCACCATGTGCCACAACAAAAATGCTAACCATGCTGTGCTGAAGAGCGCGAGGGGCACCCCAAACAAGCGACGTGTGAACGCATACAAACATGCCAGCGTCAACAAACTGGCATAGAGCGACAATAACCGATACCCAAATGGGTGATCCCCTACAAAGGCAGTGAGGGCACTGACGGCGAGATGGTACATGCCTTCGCGCCCCTCTGTCCCCAGATCATAAATGACCGCAATCTGACCAAACCGCGCAAACTCCACGATTTGTGTATCCACTGCTTCCGCCGGGTTAATGCCGGGCGGATTGGTGGGCAGGCGCGATGCCCGAAACAGCGTTGCGACGAGCAACAGCACAATAGCGAGTTGAAAACCTAAACGATTGTTCATGCGTTGTTTTTCTCCAGTGTGTTATAGGGAAGTCATCCATGCTGTCAAACCAAGAATCATGAACCCGAAAAACATATTGAGCCACGCCAACCTTATTTCTTGACCGTGTAAACGTTCCCATTGATCTTCGTTCCCCTGTTGATGCTGAATGAGCAAGCTGACACGCTCTAAACGGGGTGCCAAGCCATATTGCAGGGTTAAGCTACACACCAACATGCCCAACATGGCGATATGCTTCCAGAGTAACGCGCGACTCCAAGAATTGCTAAAGTTCAACATGCCCAAGTATTGTTGATCTGCTGACATTTGAAACATGCCAGAGGCGATCAAGATCACCAAACTGAAGTTTGCCCATGGGGTAAACCGCTTACGGAGGCGGTTCACCAATTGGTAACGGGCAGGATGGGCACGAAGTTGCTTTTGTGCCTCTGGGAAAACCCACACGCTCAAAACCAACAACCCACCCAACCAGACAACGGTTGCCACCAAGTGGAAGAAATAACTAATCGCAAGGATTGGTTGGGACAAGTCCTAATGCCTCCGCACTGCCTGGATCACGATAAGGGATGACACGGTCGCCACAATATTTAGGCATATTTGCCAAAACATGAAAGGCGGGGCGAGTGTAATATGCCCCGTTGGTGATGGAAAACCAAAACTGCTCGTCGGCTTCCGTCCATAGCGGGTCTGCCAAATAAATGGTGGTCATCAACCCTACCCACGGTCGCCAATGCTCGGCGGCAAAGGTGTATGCCTCTAGCAGGTTTTGAGCCTGTTCTTCCTCCGTCACGGCAAACCACGCATAATCGCGGTGTTCGGGCGGGGCAAGCGTCCATCCCATCTCTAAGATTGCCATTTGAGTTTGTGCATCTTGATTGGCAATCATGATCTTGCGCAAGTCTTCCACACGGCGGAAGGTTGCCCACCGCCCACGCCCATCTCGTTCGGCTTGGTCGGGGGAATAGTCGACCATGGAGAAGCCCGGCGCGTGAACGCCCACCACATCCACCCACTGCCGAAAGCCCGCATCGTACAAATCTTGTAGATACAAATCATCGCGCCGTGCTAAATCATCATCGTTGCCTGTGGGGGCTAATCCTGCTGAAATGAGGATGGCATCGGGATCATTGGCGCGGATGGCTTGGCTACAGGTTGCCAATAGGTCTACATACGCGCTGGCAACAGGGCGAGCATTTCCCCATTCACGACTGAGGTTGGGTTCATTCCAAATTTGATAGGCATCAATGCGCCCCTTGTAGCGAGCGGAGAGGGTGGCGCAATAGTTGCCGAAGTCCTCCAAGTCGGTAGGGGGGGCATCGGTGTAATCTACATCTTTCTCACCAACCAAATCAGGGTGTGCCCACGCGGGGGCATCGCTCAACCGCGCGACAATCTTCACCCCGGCTTGTTCCGCCCGTTCCACGATTTGATCGGCGCGATACCAAATCCAGCGTCCACGCGCTGGCTCAATGTTTTCCCACGCAAAAACTTGTTTGATATGGCTAAAGTTAGAGAGGCGTGTCCAGGCAAGGTGGTTGTAATCTTCACTATGCCACCACAGTGAGGTGTGATAAGCATAAGTGAGGGAGGTAAAGGGTGGGTTGATGACCGCTTGCGCCTTAAACGGATCTTGTGAGCTTTGCCAGTAGCGGTAGCTTAACCCAATAAAAATGAGAGCCAGCACAACCGCGCTGGCTCCGACTAAACGAAAGCGAATGGTCATAGCGTTACTGAGTGAGTCCTCGATATTGTGCTTGCCATTCGGAGATTGCGCCATAAATAGGGCGGAAGTTCCAATTATTGCCGATGATTGAGTAGGGCACGTTATCGTTGCTGGAGTCCCAGCCGGCTTGTGCGCCATAGTTCAAGTTCCACAAGTACGCTAACCACACGATATCCCACTCGATCATGTTGTTGACCGCCTTGATGGTCCACTCTTTTTGTTCTTCCAGCGTGTTGTCATTGGCAAACTCAAACCCTGCTGGATAGCCGTTCATGTCTTCCGTGACGGGCCACCCGAACTCGGTGACGCATAACTTTTGTGTACCGCCCGCTTGTTGAATCCGAATGGCGTAGCCTTGTAGGGTACTGCGGAATGACCAACTGTGATGGGGGTTATCGAACGGACCTCGAAAGGTCGCGGTGGGGTCATTGGGAACGGCATCCCATGTGTAGTCTGGGGAGACGTTGTAACCGTTGTGATGTGCGCCCACACAGTCAGTTGTTGAGAGCAACCCGGCGGCAATCATGGCATCCATATAAGCAAAGTCGTCCCAGGCATTGATGCGGTTATCGAAGCCTGTTGGGCTAAGCGCACCGCTGATGACGATGATGCCGGGGTCAATGGATTTGATGGTGTCATACGATTGGCGCAGAAGATTGACGTAATCTGAGGGGACAAGACCACGCAAGGATGTCCACTCGCGGTCAATATTTTGCTCGTTCCACACCTCCACCGCGTGAATCTGGTTCGGATATTTCTCTAAAACGGCACGCAAGAAGTTAGTGTAGTCTTGATAATTCGCTGGAGGTCCGTGAGATTCTAGGTTCACCCCTTGCTCGCGCGACCAATTGGGGGCGGTGACGACGGATGCCATCACCTTGATGTTCGCCTTGGTTGCTTCGGTTAGGGCGATGTCCAAAGCTGTCCAGTCAAATTGACCCTTCTGTGGTTCAACCACTTCCCAGCGCACCTGTAGCTTCATCCACGGCATATTGAGCTTTTTCAACTCATTCATCCATATTTCTTGCAATCCATCCACGCTGGTTTGCACCTGAATGCCCAACTGAAAACGTGTGTCGTCTATGGGGCGGGGAGTCGGTTCTAGCGTGGGGGGAACGGTAGGTAACTCCGATGCGACAGTGGCTTCCTGCACGGTTGGTTGTGCCTCCAACACTGTGCTTTGAGTGGGTACAACTTCCCTGGTTGGGAATCGTGTTGGAAAGACGAGTGTGGCGCGGGTTAACTCAAGGGGTATACGGGTCGGTTCAAGTGCGATGGAGGCGGAGTCGGCATCAAGTAACCCCCAACCAGTGTAAATTGCCGTGAAGGTACACGCTCCAATGAATAGGGTGATGGCAGACCAAACTATCACAAAATTGAAAACTTGTCGGCGTGCTCTGTTTCTTGTGTTCATACAATCTTAACCTTTAGGCTATCCAACATTACTAGCGTGCCGCCGCCATTTTATCACAGGCAGGGCAACTTCCATCGGGACGCACCATCGCATAGCCACCTTGCGGGTCAGAGCCATAGCTGGTGAAATCCACATTCCAAACAATCATCAGTCGAATTCGATTACTTTGAGAAGACAATGCCGCCGCATCCGCAAGCCATGCTGCATGTTGGGCAAGGGTCACGTTCGATGCCCAGGCGAAGAAGTCCGGCAACGAAGGATAGCCTTCTGAGGTTAAGTATCCCAATTCCGTGATGCAAATCGGTTTTTGACCGCCAATGATGTTCCAATAAGTTTCTACCATCGTTTGATAGTACCGTGTGTAGTAGTTATCGCGCGGATCGCCACTAATTACAGTGGGGGGGACAATGCCTTCGTTGTAGTGCATCCCTACGCAATCCAGATACTGCAACCCGCCTGCTCCCACCAGTTCACGCAGAAAGCGATCATCATTGACCACTTGACCAGGGAAAGCTGCTTCTGCCCCTGTGGGAGCGGGTGCGCCACTAATCACCATCACCCCTGCGTTACGGCTTTTGATGGCGTTATACGCCTGTTGGAGCATTCCGGCATAGGATGCCCCGCTGATTTGATTGCGGGGCCATTCGCGGTCGATGTTGGGTTCATTCCAAACTTCGATTGCTTGAGGGTTCAAACCGGCAATCGCCCCCAACCATTCGGCATAACCACGCACATAATCATCCCCAGCGAACGCCAGCTCCTGTGGAGAGCCAACCGTCCCCAAAAGTATCTTGAAGCCAGCTGCTTGTGCTGCGGAAATTTCAGAGGCGGCTTCATCAATGCCTGCACCAGGGCTGTAGCGGATTTGAACTTTCATCCAGTTCATGCCTGCTTGTTGCATCGCACCGATGGCGCGCCCGCTGCTGGCACTGGTGACATGTCCTCCATATTCAAACGTGCCCACCACGATTCCACCCGCATTCGCAGCACTGCTCAACCCGCCCCCAGAGGGGGCAGAGAGGGCACCTGCATAGGCGGTTGACTGTGCCTGCGCCGCAGCAATTTGTTCTGCATTGGGGGTGGGGGTGGGGGTGGTAGTTGGGCGAGGGGTTGGAGAAGGCAAAGGGGTGGGGGTTGCTGTGGGAGCTGCCATCGCTATGGCTTGCCCCGCCCGTTGAATTTCTGTATCGGCGACAACCGCGACATTGACCGCATAGTTGCCGGGCGACTCCACCGTGGCGACGAATGGCTCATTCAGGTTGGTAACCGTTTCATTCACCACCCCGCCCACCGTTTCTAATGTCCAGCGTAGCTTAAATTCGGTACGGGTTGCCTCATACGGCAAACCCAAGCGGAAGTTAACAATCGCGTTGGGAATCCCCTCAGCTAAATCACCTGCCAAAATATCGGTGAAGGTGTAACCGTGTATCCCAAACTGGGCAATATGGTTTAAGCGGTACGCAAGTGCTTCATCGGTGGTCAACCACACACGGGTGACAGGGTTATCGTTCTCATCCAAAAAATCTAGGTAGGGTGTTTGTGCCTCTGTAAATTCACCCGCGACTGCCTTCAATCCATCCAGTTGCGCGGTGAAGACGGTGCCCGGTAGGAACTCTCCCGTTGCGCTAAACTGTCCTTCTACCGCTACATTGCCTAAGCCTGCTAATGCTTCGCCGTAGGTGAGTGGGGTGAACCCTCCGCTTGCTTGACGTTGCGCCAAGGTGGACAGACCCACCAAGATTTTCTGGCGCTCCACCTCGCCGATTGCCCAGCGAAGCATCGCTTCCACCAACCGATCTTCACCGGGCGCGAACATACTCGGCTCAATGGTGGTCAGGTCAATTTGCAAGAAATCGCTGGCAGATGCCAACTCGCGCCAATCATACGCGCCCGTTTCCCAATGTCCTTCAACATTGGTTGCTGCAGGGACAACAATCCCAAGTTTATTCCCGCGCGCATGAATGCTACGCGCCAACGCCTGAACGAACACCGTGAAACCCGCGCGCTGTTCTGTAGGAATGTTTCGGTAGTCAATGAAGACGCCGTCGTAAGTTGCTGCCACCGTTTCTAACGCGGCGAGGTGTTGTTGCGACAGCGTTGGATTGGCTAGGATGGTTTGAATCGTTTGCACATCAATTGCGCGTGGATCAACAAAGTTACGCACAACAGGATAGACTGGGTAGGATGTTTCCTGCTCGATCCCTGCGGCGAGGCTCCCCGTTAAACTGCCGTCTAACTTAGGTTGAATGCCGCCGGGGGTCACGAAGGTTGCCAAGTTGGCAATCTCTGGGGTGAGGGTTTGGGTGATGTCCACCGAGACAATGATGGTTGGCTCGGGCGAGCGCAGGGGGCGGAAAACAGCAAGCAACGCTGGAACATCGTCCAGTTGTGCCAGCAAGGTGTTATCAGCTGATTGAGATGGCAAGAACTCCCAGCGGTTTGCCACGCTTGACCACCCATACAGGCTTGTGTCATCGGGGGAGCTATTGGGCGGTAGGGCGATGCTCACGTTGGATTGATTTGGGGGAGTGCCTGTGGTGTTGATGGTGTAGACTGGGCTGACGAGGTTCAAATAATTGGGGATGGCGTTTGCGGCTTGTGCGAGCTGTGCTTCGGATTGAGTTTCGGTGAAGTCTGCCATTGCCAACATATCGAGCGCAACACCAAAATCTTGCCCGCTATCGTCTGGATGCAGAATGAAGGTGAAGGAGCCATCCGCTGTTTGTGCGGCATTGCTTTGGGCATTTAAGCCCACATATTGCACCCCGAAAAAGCGATCATACAAATTGAAGGGGGGCAACAGGAGCGCGACCACGCCAAGCGTCAACCCTAAGCACAGGGTCAAGAGGAGCGGGATCAAAAATAGACAACCTCCCCCTGAGCGTGGTTGGGTTACGGGGGAACGTTCAGCATCGTGATCGACTGCGCTGTTTGGATGATTTGCCATGGATTTACCTTTCTTTCGACCATGATAGGAAAAGCGGGAGAATAAACGCTGTTATCTCCCGCACTGTTGATGGATGCTTAACTTTTGGAAGGGCTAACTGCCAAGTGCGTTACAAGCTGGGCAGGAGCCGTCGGGGCGGATGAGCGCATAACCGCCCATCGGATCATCGCCAAAAGTGCCGGTGAAATCAATATTCCAAATGATGACCAAGCGCACACGCCCGCTGTTACGACTGTAACTCACTGCGCCGTCCACCCATTCGGCTTGTTGGGCAACGGTGACATTGCTTGCCCACGCAAAGCCTGCCGACAATCCACCGTAGCCTTCTGGGGTCAAATAACCCAATTCGGTGAAGCACAAGGGAACGCGCCCACCGAAGGCATTGCTGTAGGTGCTAATCATGGTGGGCAAGTAACGAGTGTAATGCCCGCTGTTCCCACGTGGGTCGCCACTGGTGAAGGTGGGGGGCACGATGCCCTCGTTGTAATGCACGCCCACACAATCCATATAGTTTGCTGCCCCTGCCGCTGCCATACCAGCTAAGAAGAGGTTATCGTCGCATCCGCCACCGTGGCACCCGCCGAAAAAGCCTGTTGGAGCGGGTGCGCCACTAATCACCATCGTGGCAGGGTTAGCGGATTTGATCGCGTTGTAAGCGGTGGCTAACAGAGCGGTGTAGGACGCGGGGTTGATCGCGCCGTTTGGCCATTCGCGGTCAATGTTCGGTTCGTTCCAAACCTCGATCGCGTCTGCCCCTGCGGCAGCGGCACTTGCAACATAAGCGGCGTAGCGGTCATTGTAGCCAGGGCTAGAGAGTTGGCTAGGTTGCCCAACGATTCCCAACAAAATGCGGAAGCCTTTGCCATGTGCATCTTGAATCATGCCGGCTGCATCGCTGGCATCTTGCCCGTCGCCATAGCGAATTTGCTTTTTAACCCAAGTCATGCCCGCGCGTTGCATGTTGCTCACTGTATCGCCACCGAAGCCAGACACGTGACCACCGTAGGCGAAGCCACTCATTGGAGCAAGGCTTTGAACAGGGGCAACCACCGCTGCGGTTGTGGTCGTAGTGGTTGTTGAGTTTGAAGTTGTTGCGGGGGCACCCCCGGCGGGAGCAGGCACACTGAAGGGACTTTCTACTGTCTTGATCGCCAAACTGTTCAGTTGATCGGTAGAGAGCGTGGTGTTGCTAGAAGCGATCCAACCTACCATCCCATCTGGGGTGATCCCACGCACCCAAGCGTTATTTGTTCCGTCGCGCCCGTCCACATTTAAGGGGGTGTTAGGGGCAAGTGTCGCTTGTACGCGCCACTCACTGCTCGGACCGGTGCGAAAACGGCTAGTGGTGTTGGTTTGGGTGGGAATGCCTTGATCTTGTGCAAACGCCATACTCATCCAACAGACCACCACCAACAGCAAAACATGTTTCAAAACACGATTCATATCTTATCCCCTATATTCTTGCACAACGAGTCGTCATTGTATCAAAATCAAAAAAGTTTCGTCAGCACCGAATTTCCGATTGCGGACTCTCTCAACCTGTTCAACAATAATCGGGATGATTTTATGAGGATACAAGCATGAGTTTTTATACAACCGTCGCTCAATATTATGACGCAGAAAATGCGGACAAGCGTGACGATATTGACTTATACCTTGAACTGGCGGAAGAAGTGGGACACCCCATCTTCGAGGTGGGGTGTGGGTCGGGAAGGGTGGTGTTTCCTCTAGCGCGTGCGGGCTATGAAGTGGTGGGGATGGACAATAACGAGGCGATGCTGACGTTGGCGCGTGAGCGTGTTGAACAACACCCCCAAGAGATTGAAACCCTCACCCTGCTACAGGGCGACATACTGACCGCTCCCTTGCCAAAGCAAAAATTCAAACTCGTCTTGCTATCGTATAATATGCTCATGCACTTTCACGAGCAGGATCAACAAATCGCTTTACTGCGGCGGATGCGTTCCCTCATTGCAGAAGATGGCTTGTTGGTGATAGATCTGCCCAACGCGGGCGAGACGTTTGCAACAGCTGATAGCGATGCGATCACGCTAGAGCGTACTTTCATTGAGCC
>CAIRDJ010000008.1 GCA_903877335.1 uncultured Chloroflexota bacterium
GATATTGCGCCTTGATGTGGATGCCCCCCCTTATGCGATCCCTGCCGACAATCCCTTCGTCAATGATCCTGCCAGCAAGGCGGAAATTTGGGCGTATGGTGTGCGGAATGTGTGGCGGTTTAGTTTTGACCGCGCCAATGGGGATTTATACTTAGGGGATGTTGGACAGAACACCTACGAAGAAATCAACTATCACGCCTTTGGCACGCCCAACGGTGCCAACTACGGTTGGCGCATCTATGAGGGCTTACATTATTACACGGGTGGCAATGACCCCGCTAACTTGGTGATGCCTATCGCTGAATATTCCCATGCGGATGGGCATTGCTCGGTGACGGGCGGATATGTCTATCGCGGGGGGAACATTCCCTCCCTGCAAGGGATTTACTTGTTTGGTGATTTCTGCTCCGGTCAAATCTGGACGACCTACCGCGATACAAGTGGTGCATGGCAGACCAGTCGCTTGCTAGATTCCCCCTATACGATTGCCTCGTTTGGGGAAGATGAAGCGGGCGAGTTGTACATCGTTGATTACACGGGGCAAATCATCCGCCTAGACCCCGCTACATAACCGCCCGGTGCCCTTTTGCAGGTTCAGGAAAAAGCCACCAACTTGGTGGCTTTTTTTGACACCGTGTGCTCAATATTGTATATAATGGAAGGGATGCAGATCGTGCTAACGCAGTGAAATCCAATCACATGAGGCTATCGTGGACACCGCTAATCTTGCTATGGATGATGACACCATCCTTCAACACATTCATTCCAACCTTTCCAACTCTGCTCGATTAGATAGGTACATGGATCAGTATTTGAACCATGTGCTTGTATATCTCAATGAACCCCAAAAAGTCCTTCTTGCCAAGCACATCCTAGAACTACTTGGCTTTCGATCCTTCTTTTTTCTACAACGCTCGCGTTACCACAACCTTGCCTTGACCCGCTTAGTGAAGCGCACCCTGTCCAACGCGCTACAGGCGGATGACATGGTGTTGTCAGGCTTCTTCGCTCAATGGCTTGCCAGCTACTATATTTTGATTGGACGTGAGCTACATGAGGTCGAATCTCTATTGGGGATCGCAAAAACTTCGTTAGAGCTGCGCAAAGCCCATGGTGATACCTTCCTCGCCATCGATGAACTTCGGTTTTGGTTGGGCTATCAAGCCATGACCATTTCGGGTAGGTTACAGGCACACGATGATTCCTCCCCGCGTGAACATTTGGAAGCGTATCTCATGCGTGATGATGCCTTGCCCATGAAGAAAATCAGCATTCAACTTAACCTGGCAGCGGGCGAGCTGGTGGCAGGGGAGAACAACCGCGCAATTTCAAGGCTCATCACGATACAAAAGACTTTGAAAGACAGCGCACAATATGCCTCATGGGGCATTCAACCCAGCGATGTCATTGTACGTCGCTACCAACACTACCTCAACCTGTTGTATAGCATTGGGTGTTTGCGCAAGGACAAGTTAGCATCCGCGCAGAATTTCTTAGAGCGCGTCCCCATGGTTCATGAAGAGGGGCAGAGGTTCGTCCAGCACGATCTGCGCATCTTGGCTCACCTGCAATATGGGAATTTGCTGCACGCGCAAAATAAATTGGGCGAGGCTTTAATTCACATCAACCATGCCAAATTTGAGGCGGATAAGCACAACTATCAAACCTTAGCGCGGTACGCCCACTACGCGCTTGCCAGGTTATTCATCGATATGGAACAACGTGATGTGGCGAATGCAATCCTAGAGACATCGAATGACGAGCAGATCATGCGCTACGCCCATTCCGATCGTTGGTACGCCAGCAACTTGGCTTACGCGCTTGCCTATATCAGTTCGTACAGCGGCAAAAGTCCGCTCACGACTAAACGCCATTTAGCGCGTGCAAGCGCCTTGCATCATAAGTTGAAGGCGTTCACACATTCCATACGACTAGGGGAAATGATCGCCCAGTCCGTGCAAGACTTAGGGACGGGGCGACCCATGCAAACCAAGCCCTTGTCACTTGTCCCCCCTGTTGTGGTGCTCTAATTGCTTCACCAATAGCAGGGCAAC
>CAIRDJ010000009.1 GCA_903877335.1 uncultured Chloroflexota bacterium
GTTGGGCACAATGCGGGTGCTAACCACTTCTTCAAGATCAATTGAACCTGCAGTGAAGCCAAGTGTCTCCAGCGTTTTTTCTTGAACGCTTCCAAGCACCAGTTCGACATAATTCTGCAGGATGGGTTGGAGGGCGCCCAATTCGCTTGCTTGATTGGTGTCTTGAATGGTGTTCCCGATGCTGATTCGGCTAACTGACGTGTAGGTTGAAGGTTGACGACTCAACGAAACCAAGGAGAACGCCCCCCCTAAGATGCCACACAGCATCAGTAACCAAAACCAACGTCGTATTAAATTCATATAATACTGCAACTCCATCGTCTTTTCCCCGTTTCCAAAATCTTTCATCTATACAGACATCTTGCCATCTATTACGATAGTTGCAAATGATGATACACGAAACTGGAATGTGTAGCCATGCCTAAAATGTCAAAAATCAGACTAGGGAGTTGAGAATGATCGAATTAAACATGAGTAGACGAAATATTATCATGATCGCCATGGTGCTTATTGTGCTCATCGGAATTGGTCAGTTGATTATCATTTCAGAGGCCATCAGCCAACTTAATGCGTCTCAAGTTAATTTCAGTCGAAACCTGCGCTCTGTCACCAGAACGCAAGGCACTCAAATCACGCTAGAAAATTTCGATCGCTTGGACTCTAGCCTGTCGGACTTGGTCTTGAACATCAAACGGACGCGCAATCGCATGCTACTTGTAAGACCGCTGGTGAATGTGTTCATGCCCGGCTACACCCAAACGCTCGAGGCAAGTCGCGAGCTAACCAAAGCCACCGAAGCCATCTTAGAGGGCATTCGCCCAACTTTGTTCTACATGGTCAATGGCGAGGAAGACGGCACCGTGGTCACCCAGGTGTCTTCTGCAGAACGCATCATCGAACTGTTTACATTAGGGAGAGAGCGGTTTGTCACCGCGCGCTATCATCTCATCCGTGCCAACGACCGCCTCGCTTCAATCCCCCTACAAAATGTCTCCTCCGAAGTCGCCGCCACTGTTTTAGAAATAGAACGCTTTCATGCTCAACTTTCCCAAGCCAATGACCTCCTCCTTCAATTGCCCCAAGTGCTGTCCGTCGCCTTTGGGTTAGATGAAGAACAACAGTATCTCATCTTGGCGCAAAACAATGACGAAATCCGCCCCTCTGGGGGCTACATCAGCACATGGGGTTGGATGACCGTGAGAAGTGGGCGAATCACATCCTTTGATTACTTCCCAACTCAATTGAACAGTCCCGTTCCCCCAAGCGACTTAAACATCGACGATTACTACCCCATTCCCGAATGGTGGATTCAATACAACATTCCGATCTATGCGGCATGGGATGGCAGTTGGTTTGCAGATTTTCGAAAAACGGCGGAGATGGCACATTGGTTTTACACCAATGGGGAAAATCAGTTCCCCAATATCGACGGCGTGATTTCCATCGACGTTACCGGCTTTCAGTATATCCTCGAAGCGCTGGGTGAAGTCACCGTTCCAAACTTCGAGGTCGCCGTGAATTCACAGAATTTCCGCCAAGTCGTCTACGACATTCGCGCCTTTGGCGACGGACCGCTCCCCCATAAGCAATTTGTAGGGGACTTGTATAAGACGATTTTTGAAGAGTCTCAAAACTACTCGCACAATCCAGAGCTAAGCACCACAATCTTTGACGCGCTTCTTCGATCACTTCGAGAAAAGCACATCATGTTCTACCTAGTGGACGATGCCTCACAACAACCCCTCGACATTCTCAATTGGTCTGGGCAACTAGCCGACGGAGATCATCAAGACTTCATTGGAGTTTTTGACGCCAACTTAGGCAATAAATCCAACAGTTCAGTCATTCGCCAGCTCACCTATGACGTCACCATCAATGAGGACAATTCTGTGAATAGCCGTGTGTCAATCATGTACGACTATCCAAGCACATTAGCCGACCTTGACCCTGCTGTAGACCCTGCCTATCATGGGAGGTTGAGGTATGGGACGTTAGCACAAATCTTTTTGCCACCTAATGCCCAAGTCAACCTTGAAGCCCTTGATCCTGATGCCAGATTTGTCGATTTGGTCGATCATGACACCCACCGAGCAATTGTTGCCATTATGAATCTTCCTTTTGATACGTCGAAACGCCTTCAATACGAATACGTCACCCCTGCACAGGTACAACAGTATGGTAAATATCGCGTCTATGATTTGCTGATCGCCAAGCAACCCGGCTCAAAAACAGAGGAAGTTCAAGTGCAAGTCACGATCCCACTCAATACCAAGTTCATCAGTGCCACCCCACCGATCGCCACCTCCTATTTATTCAAGGATGTAAATTTCGGTATATACGACGATTACCGACTAGATCAAGAGATTATCGAATTTCGCCTAAGCCTAGTCGAAGACATCCATGTCCAGTTGCTCTTTGAGGTGTGTACAAAAAGAACGTGGAACGGGCAAGAAGTCCCAAGTGAATGTGAGCGCGAAGAGGAAGAGTGAGCTGATCTTTGAGATGCCTTAGCGGCGCGCGCTGGGCGGGTTATTCGACACGAAAGCCCGCCATCACAGCGTAATGATCCCCACAATCGGCGCGAACCACCTCGATCCAGTTGGCTTGCAAATCAACGCTGTGCCAAATGTAGTCAACCCGTACCAGCGGGGGGATCTGCGGATGATGATTGGCGGTGAACCCCCACCCCCTCCCTCGTTCCGCCCAGGTGTCTAGCAGGAATTGATTCAACAGACGATACTCTGGGGCACGCATCCCCATGTTATGATCGCCCGCAAGGATCACCGCCCCTGCTGCCTGCTCGACCGCCCGCACGTAGCGTTCTGCCCCGGCAATTCTGTCATCTGCCTCATAGATGAGCTGGCTTGGAACCACAAACGGTTTGGGTAGATACGTATTGATCAGGGTGAGGGGGCGTTCCACCCCCTCAAGCCGAAGCTGTGCTTGTAGCCCCACATCATGACCATTGCGCGGGTGGCGACCGAACTCAACCGATTCCACGATTTGAAACTTGCTTAAGATGACCAGGTTCCCAGAGCGCGTTTGATAGCGATACGACGGCGCAGCTTCCATCGGGAATCCCCCCGCTTCTTGGAACATCACCACATCAGGTTGATGGGTGTGTAGCACTTGCAAGAGGCAAGCCTGGTTTGCCCTTCCGCCCAGAATATTCCATGTCAACAGCGTCAAGTTGGTGTCGGTCTGCGGTAACGCCGCAGCGGAAGGGAGGTGCGTGATCGCCTGAGGGAAGAGCAAAATCGTATAGATGAGCATTGCAGAAAACGGCAACACCGCCAGTGTATACCGATAATCAGGGTGCAAAAAACTGATCAAGGTGCACACGCACGACAGCAACCAACACCATGGGTCTAGCTAGGTGCTATAGCTTAGCCAGTGAATCTCGTCCTTGACGAGGAGCGTTGTCACCACATAGACCAACAACCCCGTGCCCAATGCACTGGCACTTCCCGTCCATTGGATGCGCAGGGAGTGGAGGATATGGGATAAA
>CAIRDJ010000010.1 GCA_903877335.1 uncultured Chloroflexota bacterium
AAGAATTCATCGCAGGCAATGCGTGCACCCGGAAACTTGAGGGAATAATATTCATCTATGAACATATAGCCGCCCCTACTTAGTCGATCCCAAACAAAAGGTAAAGAGATGCGATAGCTATCATACAGATCACAATCTAGCAAAACAGCACAGAATGAGACCGCAGCCAGATGATGTTGGGTGTTCATGGTATCTTGAAAGCTCCCAACCACTAGCTCGATATTATCGAGTTCCAAGTACGCGATCTTGGCTTGCAGAGTTTCTAAGTTGGTATTAGAAAAATCTCCTGAAGAAGAGATATTGGTTGCGTCAAGTTGTTTGGTGTGGCTTGCCAAAGAACGATATTCTATATTCAATTGGCTTTTTCTATACAAATCAGCATCAATCACGCCCTGTTGGTACAATGTTCCAAACATGGCAAGATCATCGTTTGGATGATAAACAGGGAAGCCACTAAAACCATCATACCCCCAAACCCGTTTATCACTTCCCAACTCTTTCAAAAGCATGGCAGTGGCAAGCAATGAACTTCCACGATATACGCCAACCTCCCCTATATCACCATGAATATGCTCATGATTTTCTATGATGAAATCAAAATATGGGCTGAAGGGACCTGGCTTCGTGTAGTTATAAATCCCCAAAATATTGTATTCCCAATCCTCTAACAAACGCTTCATTACCTTTTCTCCTTTAGATAGCGCACTAACTTATTTGCCATGAAGACTTCTGTCATTGCCATTGCCTCCAGCGTGGCACCGCCAATATGTGGGGTGATGATGACATTAGCGTGATTTCGAGCATATTGTAGGAGGGGGCTATGGTTCAATTGATATTCATCTTCCAAGACATCAACCGCTACTCCTCTTAAATGCCCACTCTCTAAAGCATACACCACATCTTGTTCATTCAATATTCCCCCACGAGCGGTATTGATGATGAGGGCATGGCGCGGTAATTGCATCAGTTCGTGGATAGAAAGTAAGTGGTGGGTTGTAGAATCGAATGGGACATGGATGGATAAGACTTCACTTTGATGGAGGAGTTCTTCCATCGAGTGACACCAGAATATCTCCGTGAGCGATGTCTCAACCGGGTTGGGATCATACGCATAGACTTTCATGCCAAAGGCGAGTGCGTATCGTGCAACCTTTTCCCCAATGCGCCCAAACCCTAAAATGCCTAATGGCTTGCCCAGTAGCTGATTTCCACGAAAGCGATCTCGATCCCACTGATTATCTAAGACTGACTGATAAGCGTGGGGAATGTGTCGCACTAAACTGAGAAGCAATGCCCAAGTATGTTCTGCTGTGGAAGGAATCGTCCGTAAAAATTCAAGCTCCCCCTTCAGGCTCAAGACCTTGATCTGTTTATGTTGTGCATACGCTAAATCAATGTGATTTAATCCGGTTGTAGCAGTCACAATGGTATGAAGCCGCACCGCATGATCCATTAAACGGGCATCTATTTGAAATGCCAAGCGCGTGATTAGAACGTCATAGTTTGGAATGAGCGTGTACAAGTCTGCTGGAGTGAGGTCAGAAAATGAATCTACTATTGCGATCTCTTGCAGGATGGCTAAAGCGTCTGGGCTATACTCTAATGATTCGGCATTGAGAATACGTATCATGCTTGACGCTTTTTCATGAGTAGTTCCGCCATTTCAAAATCAAGCATCGAATCAATATTGACGGAGCTTTCCTCATCCATCACCAACGGATAAATGGATTTCCCCCACAGCGAATTATCATGAATGACCACATCACGCTTGGATAAGTAAATGGCACCATTTCGCATATAGGCAGGGGGTTGTAAAAGCATCACCCAACTCAGCTTATCACTGCCCAACTCTTTCAACAACATGGCTACTAGCAACAATGAACGCCCTTTGTAAACCCCAAACTCAAAAATATCACCGCCCAGCCGATCATGATTTTCAATGATGAAATCGAAGTAACGGGTGAGTTTATTTTGTAGGCGATAGTTCTCAATATTTAGGACGTTGAATTCCCAATTATAGTCTAATTGGCGCATGCTTAGTTTTCCTCAGTGTGACTCAAAATATATTCGGCAAGCATAAAATCTCGTTCGGTGTCAATATTGATAGCGCGTTGAGGTGGGATCACAATCGCACGGGAATCCGGACCCACCATCGTTTGACGATCAATGACCGTTGCACGTGTTGCAATATACAAATCACCACTGCGTAAGTATACTGGGGGCAACACCTGACGCGGGCGCATATCTTCAAACCCTTGGTCGATCAAGTTGATTAGTTGATTATCCCCGACAATGCGCTTCATCCGAAACGGGTGATACCCCTCGACACTGGTCACGCTCACCACTGAATCGGCTCCGGAACTTTGGATCAAGGTAACACCGTCTTGAATATCTTGTGCGGTTCGCATGGGGG
>CAIRDJ010000011.1 GCA_903877335.1 uncultured Chloroflexota bacterium
CGCAAGAAGCATTCCAGCTATGATCGTCGCAATCATCATGTGGCATTGCGCCTGCTGGAGTTTTGTGTTGCCCCCTATAGCGAAATTCACACCCACCTTAACTTTGTCAAGCGCGTTTTGAGTGGTTTTTTGCCCCACCCCGCCTCTTCATCTGCTACCCTACAAGAACCCTAAACGATGCCCACTGTGGCGCAGCAGCGCACCCAAGGTCAACACAAGCGGGTTGTGCTAGGGTGAATTTGTCGCAGCGATTGACTTCGACTGGCTCGATGATTTCCCATTCTGTAAGCGGTGCTGTTTCAGCAGCTTGTGCAGGGGTAATGGGGCACTCGCTCCGTTGCAAGCAGCAAGAGCGCCAATCATGCTCAATCTTAACACGAGCAACGGTGAACATTTTGGGCTAACTTCATTCTTCTGTCTCATTAATCTTTTGTACAGCACTTAGAGGTGAGTCCACACTGAAAAATGACTCGTCCTGCTGTTAAAATACCATGAAACAACAAAGTTTAGATGAACATAATCTATGCTAGAAAATTTGATGCAGGAACTTTCATTCACCCCCGAAGACTTGGTTGCCAACCAACACGGGCTATTGAGCCAACGCCAACGCTCCTTCTTGGTGTTGAATCGCCGTAAGAACGCGCTTTTGGGCGGGGCACTCATGGTGATTTTCATCCTTGTGACTGCCACATTGCTCTATCTGGGCAGTGTGCAAAGCAACCTGATTCTACAAATATTAGGGGTGATGCTCTTGTGTTGTAGCATGGGGGCTTCGTGGGTGATCGGTCTAAACTGGATACGGGCGAGTTATGATCTGTCGAGCGGACAGTTGAATATCACGGTGGGGAAGGCACAACACGTCATTCGCCAGTTTGGGAATTACCAACAGTATAGCGTGCGCATTGGCGAGCGAGTAGAAGTTACCACACACCTAGCAGGGTTTAAGTCGTTCGTCCCCGCCCAAACCTATCGCTTATATCGTACTTCTCACACGGCTACGTTGCTTTCCATTGAACCCGTAACCGACGCGACTGGATCAAGCCCGTTGATTGACGGAGCCAATTGAGTGGTATAGTGAGCAAGTATGGTTTGAGATGCGCTGTTAGAAGAGAACCAAGAAGAGGTCAGTATGCAGGTCAAGATAGCCCTGTCACAAATCTATCCCCACATGGGAAACCTAGAATGCAACTTAGAGAAACATCTTCAGCACATTGAAGAGGCGCGCCAACACCAAGCTGACCTGATCGTGTTCCCAGAACTCTCATTGGTTGGTTATTATGTGATGGACTTGGTGTCTGAATTGGCACAAACACCTTCTGAACACGACCCCATCTTTGCGCGGTTGCTGAAGGAAAGCCAGACCATTGATATGATGGTGGGTTTCATTCAAGAGGATAGCCGTCACCGCTATTACATTGCCGCGGCGTATTTGTCTCAAGGGAAGGTGGTGCATATCCATCGTAAGGTCTATTTGCCTACGTATGGCATCTTTGATGATGCGCGTTACTTTTCTGCGGGCAACCGTTTACAGGCGTTCGATACACGCTTTGGGCGGGTGGGAATGCTCATCTGTGAGGATATGTGGCATTTGTCGAGCGGATATGTGTTATGGATGGATGGGGCAGATTTGTTATTGTGCCACAGCAACAGTCCCACACGCGGGATCGGTGCCAGCGAGGACGGACGCTCAACAGTGGGGCGGTGGGTGGATGTCATCCTACAAAGTTATTCGGCAATGTTTACGACCTACGTTGTGCATGTCAACCGCGTGGGATATGAGGACGGCAAAAACTTTTGGGGTGGTTCGTCGGTGGTCAATCCGAATGGTAACACGGTGATACAAGCCCCCTACTTTGAAGAGACGTTGCTCATGCACACCATCGACCTTGCTCAATTACACCGCACCCGTAGCGTGAACCCCCTCTTGCGTGATGAACGGGCTACCCTGGTTCAAGCCGAGCTGGAGCGTATATTGCGAGAACAAACCCAATGATCGGTTGGGCGTGTTCCCCTGATTCAACTTTGTGTGTATGGAGTGCGAAGGACTAAACATGCCAAACTTTAATGTGGAAATGCCCACACATATTCTCCCCCGTATCGCCATCAATGTTGCGCTTGCTGAACAGATTTTGGTTGGGTTCATCCGCGATCAAATCAACAAGGCGGGGCTATCTCGCGCGGTGTTGGGTTTGTCCGGCGGGATTGACTCGGCAGTATCGGCGTACTTGTCCGCGCGGGCATTGGGGGCGGAAAATGTCCTCGTGGTGCGGATGCCCTATCGCACCTCTGCGCCCTCCAGCTATGCCGATGCTCAAACCGTGATTGATGATTTGCAATTGCCCACTGCCACGGTGGAAATCACCGACATGGCGGACGCGCTCATCACCCGTTTTCCTCACATGTCTAATTTGCGCAAGGGAAACATCATGGCGCGATCGCGCATGGTGGTGTTGTACGATCAATCAGTGGAGTGGGGGGGCTTGGTGATGGGAACGTCCAACAAGACCGAGTTCCTGCTGGGTTACTCCACCATCTATGGGGATAGTGGGGTGGCGTTACAACCCATTGCCGATCTCTATAAATTCCAAGTGCGGCAGTTAGCACGTCATTTAGGGGTGCCCAGCCCGATCATTGACAAAGCACCCAGTGCGGATCTGTGGGATGGACAAACCGATGAGAGCGAACTGGGCTTCACTTATGATGCCGTCGATCAGTTGCTTTACTTGTTGGTGGATGAGCGGTACACGGTGGATGAGGCGGTTGCCGAAGGGTTCCCCCATGATTTTGTGTTGCA
>CAIRDJ010000012.1 GCA_903877335.1 uncultured Chloroflexota bacterium
CCGATAGCGTGCCCCAAAATATCTGGGTGACACCCATTGACGGTACGGGGGAGCCAAAGCAGGTGACATTCAGCACAACGGGCATATTCGACTTTGCGGTTAGCCCCAGCGGTCGCCAGCTGGTTTACTCCCAGCGGCGTTCGGATGCGCCGATCACCGATTTGATGTTGCTGGATTTGGAAAGTGGCGAATCCTCGTTGCTGGTGGACTGTAGCGGAGCGGATTGTACCGCGCCTGCGTGGCGCGCGGATGGGTTGATGCTGGCATATACGCGCGCGGATACCAGTCGCTTGTTGCAGGGGCAAGGCGTGAGTCCCGATCGGGTGTGGTTGCTTGACCTCACCACTACCCCCCCACAAACGTCCCCGCTGTTTGAGGAAAGCCAGATTTTGGGGTATGCCCCCCAGTGGTCAATGAATGGTAGCCGTATTGCCATGTTCGACAACAACACGCCCGGCATCGTCGTCTATGATGTCCTGACCGAAACGATGGATGTCATTGCCACCGAGCAGGGGAGCATTGGCGCGTTGTCGCCCGACGGTAGCCAACTGGTTTATCCCCAATTGGTTTTTGATGGGGCGCGGGCGCGTTCTGTTTTAACGCTTGCCGATTTAGAGACGAACGAAGTCCAACGCCTTAGCCCGAACGATACCCCCGTTGAGGATGATATGCCACAATGGTCGCTGGATGGTCAAACGCTCATCTTCAGTCGGCGTTACTGGGATGAGCGTTACACCTTTGGCACGCAACTGTACGGGATGGATGCCGATCAACTGGGCGAGGCGTACCCCATTCTGGTTGATGAAGCGTATACGCACGGGTTTTTCTCGCTCGATCCCAGTGCCCAGCGCGTGGTTATCCAGCGGTTTCCAGTGGCGACCGCCACATCGGATAATCCTGCAGCGATGCGCCCAAGCGTGTGGGTGTATGATCGAACAACCGAACAAGCGAGCGAGTTAGCGACCAATGCTTTCTATCCGCGTTGGGTGCCATAACTAATCCTTGAATAATCATGCCCACATCGGTTATACCAGTCTCAATGAATAACCCCTACCCTAATTTAGTCATTCCATAACGGTTGAACGATGTCCTATCTTGCAAATCTACCTACCGCCAACACCCGACGAATCGCCGTCAAAGTGAAGCCCACTGCTGAAAAGCATTTGCGACAGGGGCATCCTTGGCTCTTTGAACAAAGCATCACGAAACTATCTTTTGAAGGGCAACCCGGCGATGTCGCAGTCGTCTTCGATAAGAATGACGACTTTTTGGCGGCAGGCTTGTATGACCCCGCCTCAGAGATCCGCGTTAAAATCCTGATTCACGGGGAATCCAAAGTATTTGATGCACGCTGGATTCACAAACAAATCCAGAAGGCATATCAAATTCGCATCCCACTCGAGAAGACCACCACAACCGGCTATCGCCTCATCAACGGCGAAAACGATGCGTTCCCCAACTTGGTTGTCGATCGCTATGGGGATGTGTTGGTGATGAAGTTGTACTCTCCCATTTGGCTTCCATACTTGAACAGCATCTTGGAGAGTTTAATTAAAATCGTGAACCCCGCGGCAATCGTCTTGCGCTTGGCACGACGGATTTCAGAAGCAGAAGCGGCAGGTTTACAAGATGGGCAGGTGCTTTATGGGGACTTGCCTAACCCTGTTGTGCGGTTTGTTGAGAACGGCATCCTGTTTCAAGCGGATGTGGTGAAGGGGCATAAGACCGGCTTCTTCTTTGACCAGCGCGATAACCGCGCCAAAGTTCGCGCGCTCGCGCGTGATCGGCACGTCTTGGATGTCTTTTGCTACAGCGGCGGTTTTACCGTGTCCGCGTTCATGGGGGGCGCAAAGTCGGTCTTGAGCATTGATTCCAGTCAAGGCGCGTTAGACGAGATTCAGCAAAATCTCCAACTCAATTGGAATGATGCTTCGGCAATGGATGAGGTGTTTCAATCTAAAAAAGCGGATGCCTTTGCTTACTTAGATCAATTGTTAGAGCGCAACCGCCAGTTTGACTTGGTGGTGATTGATCCTCCTTCGATGGCAAACCAACAGGGGCAAACCGATAGCGCGTTAGAACAGTATCGTCGCTTGGCGATGCTGGGTAGCCAACTGACCAAGCGTAACGGCATCTTGGTGATGGCTTCGTGTTCCAGTCGTGTGAAGGCGGATGTGTTCTTTGCTACAGTGAACCGCTCCCTCAACCGCCCCCCCGTGAAGATAGAAACGACAGGGCATGCCCTTGACCACCCTGTCACCTTTGAAGAAGGGGAGTATTTGAAGTGTGCCTTTGTGTATTTCTAGCGACAAATTTAGCCTGTCTGTTGTGGCATCTTGGTGCAAATCGGGTTAGCGCACATGGACTGTGGCAAGCCCGAATGGGTCATTGGCGTGGCTCGACCGGGCTTTCAGCGTGAATTTTGGGCATTGGGCATAGTGTGAATTTGCTTTATTCACCAATTATTGGAATACTCTCTATTAGAATTTGCCGTATCGGATTACAATTCGGTAGTTTGATGAGTTGAGAAATTTGGAGTTGATTGGTTATGTCTACTTTAATCAAGCGTACAATCGTTTGGGGCTTGTCTTTGGTGTTGGGGTTTATCCTCACCTGGGCGATGGTGGTATTCTTCTTCCCAATTGCTATCCCACAAGAAGCAGGTAAAGGCTTAGCTGATTATGGGTTGATGTTGACGATTTTGACCGCCATCCCGTTGAGTCTTATTTTTGTGACGTGGTTGGACTACCTGCTGGATGCCAATATTCTGCCAAAATAAGCAAACTGGACCCTAAAAGCCACGTCATCAACGTGGCTTTTTTATTGCGATTTCAACTTGCCTTAACGAATGGCGCGGAATTTATAGCCGTAGACGATCATTCCTGTTGCGCCATCGGTCGTTAATTTGCGTGTCACCATCTGTACCCGATCCCCTATCTGGGGTTCACCGTCTAAGTCGGTGAGTTGTGCCAAGACCATAGGTCCTTCTTCAAGTTTGATGAGGGCGATGACATAGGGCGACTGCCACTCATAGCCACTAGGGGGGTCTTGTAAGAGTGTATAGCTATATAGCTCCCCATAGCCAGAAAATTGATAGGTGTTTGTTTCGTTGGTCATGTGCTGGTTCACCTTTTCGATCAAGTTATAGACTCAGGATATGGGCAATAGCGGTGGTTGCCATGCCTCCCAGATTTAGCAGTAGGGCGGTTTTGGCATTGGTGATTTGATTGTCGCCGGCTTGACCGCGCAATTGCAAGGTTGCTTCCACTGCCTGATAGACTCCAGTTGCCCCGCTGGGATTCCCGCGACTTTTCAACCCGCCCATCGTGCTGATAGGGAAAGTTCCATTCCGCCCAATGACGCTTTGCCCATTGGCGATGAATTCCCAACCC
>CAIRDJ010000013.1 GCA_903877335.1 uncultured Chloroflexota bacterium
TAGGATGGGTTGACCACCGAGTTCTAACATGGGTTTGGGGGTTTCTAGGGTGAGGGGGCGCAGGCGTGTTCCTTGCCCTGCCGCCAATATAACCGCTTTCATGGGTGCTCCTCTCCAGTTGGGAACGCTTGATTTGAGTGACTACCTCATTCTACCACGCCCTTTCGTCGCACATATTCGCAAGCTGTTAAGGTTATCTAGCTCTCCACCAAGCGTTGATGATATTCTTCAATAATCATTTAGCACGCCGACGAAATTATCCAACGCTATGCCCTCACGCACGTGGGGGCTTTTGGGCTATAATCGGGCGCAGATTACTCGCACAAGTGATAAAACCCTATGCCAACACCGTTCACCCATCTGGTTGCTATTCATAGTTTGTTACAGGATTCGCGCTTATCGAACGAGATTCGACTTGCCCTGTCTGCGCAACAACCGGCGTTTCTGTTAGGTAGTGTGGTAGCAGATGCACGCATCCCTGTTCGAGACTCGCGCGAGGCAACCCATTTCTACAGCTATGCGAAACCCATCACCACCCCGCCTTGGCGCGTTCTGCTACAAAAGAACCCCTCCCTCATTCCCCCTCAGTCGGATGCACACCGCGCTTTTATTGCCGGCTATGTGGCACACTTGGCAATGGATACCGTATGGGCGTTGGACATGCTTGCCCCACATTTTGTGCAACGGGACTGGGGTAAAGATCGAGAACATCGCTTCTTCATGTTACACTTCTTGCTGGTGCATATGGATGAGCGCGATCAACAACTCATCTCGCCAGAAGTGGCGCATACGTTCTCGTTAGCGCAACCAAAAGCGTGGTTGCCGTTCATGTCTCCCTCCATCATAGCGGACTGGCACACGCTCATTCACGAGCAGATCAAGCCAAACGGCACAAGCGATACCCTAAACATCATTGGCAAACGGATCGGATGTTCTCCGCGTGATATGCGCTGTCTATTGGATGATGTGCAGTGGATGCACGATGAGCTTTGGGCGCATCTTCCGCACGCCGTCGTGCAGGAGGTTGAAGAGCGTATGTATGCCCTCGCACGGAAATCTGTGATGGAGTATTGGAACGAGTTTGCTTTCTGACGAATTGGGATAAACTTGGGAAATAACCCATACTTATCCCAAATTTATCCCAAGTTAGGTGGTATCTATTGCCGACCCAATCAATCGTTTCAAATCGAGTTGGGTTGTGGTTGCTGATGTTTGTGCCGTATTTGATGGCACTGACAAGCGAGCGAGGGGTGCAGGAATGCACCCCTTCGGGTTTAGCTGTGGAGGGTATCCGCTAACCAGCTTAGCCCGCTTGCTTCTAGGGTGGCGCGGGTGGGAATGCCACTGGTTTGATCCCAACCTACTTGTGCATAGTATTCATCCAAGCCGTTCTCAAATTCTTCGCGGTCAAGCTGGATGCCGTCACTCTTGCCCCCTTTAAGCACCACATCGAACAGCTTCTTGGGGAGCGTGTCTTGGTCACGGCGCAAGCCCTCACGCGCATTGTATGCCCGCATCATGTTGACGCGCTTTTGCCCCATTGCCTGAATGTCCGCAAGCGTCACGTCCCAACCGGTGGTTGCTGATAGCAACTCCGCCATTTCTTGCGCACTGTACAACTGCCACGATGGACCCCAAACGAATTGACACAGGGTCATGGTGTCGGTGGCACTGTAGGTGTATTGTGTGGTGACAAGGTAATTGATTTTCTCGGCGTTGAGCGACAGCACATCTTGCGGTTGAGTCAAGCCCAACGGCTCAAAGCGATCACGGTAGTAGTCATAGCTGGCGGGTTTATATTCGGGGTCGTGTTCGGACGATTGATGATCCGCGCCGAAAGGATTCACAGCGTAGATTAGGGCAAGGCTTCGCTTCACTTGGGGCATGTGAGCAGGGAGTTCTTGCCCCTTCACTGTGAGCAAATACTCTTGTCCTTTGCCCAACCGTTGTGCTGCTTTTTCTGAGCCATCTGCCAAGATGTCGCCAAAGCCTTCACGGTTGAGGGTTTTCTCTAGCATGGCGACGAGTGCGTCGGTGTTGCCAAAACGTAGCTCAATGCCGTCCGTTTCTTCAAGGTTGAGGATACCACGCTCAAAGCATTCCATCGCCCATGAAATGGTTGCCCCAACTGATACAACATCCACCCCATATTCATTGCATAGTTGATTGGCGTAGCTCAAGGCGTGCAAGTCATTCACCCCGCAGTAAGACCCCAACGCCGCTAATGCCTCATATTCTGCTCCGCCATAAGCTGGATCCAGTTTGTGTTGCTTGTATTCTGATTCCACCACGCGCTTACAGCGCACCACGCAAGCGTAGCAAGTATCGCGCCCGTGTTTGTCTTGTGTGCCTTGTTCTGCCCCACGCAACAATTCATCATACAAGCGTTCACCGCCCATCCATTGTGCAGATTCTAGGCTAGGCATGACACCCGAATCCCAGTTGTTGGTGGGCAATCCGCCTGACAACTGTTGCCCCATCACCGCCCCTGCCGTGCCATAGCGTCCAAACTTTTCCATGCCACGTGGCTCCATGCGAGGCATTGCCATTTTCCCTAACGCGCTAACGCGAGCTTTGTCAGCAACGTTGACGCGGTTTGTTCCACGCACCACAATCGCCTTGAGCTTCTTGCTACCCATCACCGCCCCAATGCCGGTGCGCCCCCAAGCGCGGTTACTCATGTTCATCACCGCAGCAAAGTTAGAAAGTTTTTCGCCAGAGATGCCGATCTGGGCGATCTCGATTTTGCTATCGTGATATTCCGCTTTGAGGATGGCATCCACGTCGGCAGTGGATTTCCCCCATAGGTGATCGGCGGGGCGCAGTTCCACTTGGTCATTAACAATGGATAGATACAATGGCTCGGCGGAGGCACCGCGTATGACGATGGCATCATAACCAGCAAACTTCAATTCAGCGGGCCAAAAGCCCCCCGCTTGGCTATCTGCAACGCCACCTGTGGTGGGAGATTTGCAGGTGGCTGTACAACGACTTTGACCGCTGAGGGGTAGACCGGTGGTCGCGCTTAGGGCGAAGGTCAAGACGTTATCCGGACTGAGCGCATCTATTCCTTGTGGGGCAAACTTCCATAAATAGTATAACCCCATTAAACTCCCACCGATCCATTCACGATAGAATGCTTCATCAGGTGTTTCAATTTCAATGCGACGCGCGGTCAAATCAACATGCAAAATCTTGCCGGTGAATCCATACATCATTTTTATCAAGCTCCAAAACACTTAACCATCCAACAAGGCTTTAGCATAACATACAGTCCGCCATAGTAGAAACCCGTCCCCAATCCTTAACTGAATGTAAACCTCTCCATCATCATGTAGGCAAGATTTGACACGGTTTAAGAGTTGTAACATCTGTGGCACGCCAAACCCGATTAAAATATTGGTGTTCATTGGCGTGTTTGTGGGGTGAAAATGGCACAAAAGAATGGGAAACGGAAACCCGCCCAAGACCCTGTTGAGCGCGTGCTCAAATTTAAAGTCTCGAAAGCCACCCCCGCCTACATCATCTTGCTGGTGGTATTGGTCTTGATGTCGCCGGGCATTTTGCGCTTCATCTCTTTACTGGGTTCGGCAACATGGAATGCCATTCCAGAAATGGTGGAGACCATTCGTCTGCGCAACCGTGCTATTGCCCCGTTCTTCACCGCAGAAGTGAGCCACTGGGAGCCACATATTCGACGATGGGCGCACGAACACAACCTTGATCCCAACTTGCTGGCGACGGTCATGCAGATTGAATCGTGCGGGTGGCAACAAGCGCAAAGCTACGCAGGAGCAATGGGATTATTCCAAGTGATGCCCTTCCATTTTAAGGATGGCGAAAACATGGCAGACCCCGACACCAATGCCCGACGGGGTGCAGGGGTTTTGAACGAATGTTTGGGCTATGCAGACGGGGATGTAGGCTTGGCAATGGCGTGTTACAACGGCGGACCCGGTGTGCTTTATCAGTCGCGCGCGTTGTGGGATGGACAAGTCACGGCGTACTACAAATGGGGAACGGGCATTTATCAGGACGCACAGCAGAACCGCGGATATAGTGCAACGTTGGAGGAGTGGTTACGCGCAGGAGGACAGCGCTTGTGTGACCAAGCCGCGCAAGCGTTATCCTAACTTTATGGGATGGGGGGATGGTGTTACAATGCCTCACCACCTGCCAAGCTAAATGCCGTCTTGAAACGAAAGGCTCCCGCCATGAATGACCCTGATTTAAGCGAAACCATGCGTGATTACCTCACGCATATTTTTCGCCTGAGCGAGAAAATTGCCCCGAATGAGTATGTCGCTACCTCTGACTTGGCAAATACGCTGTACGTGAGTGCCCCTGCGGTCAATCGGATGATTAACAAATTGCGTGATCTCAACCTATTGAATCACGAACGCTATCAAGGGATTGTCCTCACTGACGAGGGACGGCGCGAAGCCCTAAAACACTTACGCCGACATCGCATTGCCGAAGTTTTCTTGGTCAAGGTGATGGGTTTTGGATGGCATGAAGTCTATCACGAAGCAGAACGCATGAGCGTCGGCTTGGACGAAACCCTCCTCACGCGCATGTTGGAGATGACAGGGCATCCGACCCGTTGCCCACATGGCGCGCCTATCCCCACCCTAGAGGGTATCCTCCCATCGGAATCCTATCCCAGTTTGGTGACCGTTGAACCTGAAAAGGACTATCAGGTTATGCGCGTGGTTTTCCATGAGGCGGATCGCCTAGAGTATCTGGCGGCGTTGGGATTGGTGCCTGATGCAACCATCCGTCTGCTACATAAGGCACCCTTCAACGGACCGTTGCAACTTCAACTGGGGCGCGAGTATCGCATCATCGGTTTCAACCTTGCGGAGAACATCCGTGTGAAAGCCATTTAACTGACGTTGGAAATTTTTAGAAGTGCTGTTGGTGTGGCGTGGCTAACGTAGTGCCCTTGCCTTCTCTTTACTTCGCATGTGGCTCTAGCCCCATGTCATGGCGGTGGGTTGACAAAAAGGTTAGAATTTAGTTATACTTACGTTCCCGATTGGTTTAGGGGTGAGCATTCGCTTTGGGTGGAGATTACGGAGGGAACTGTGATAGGTTTAAGAGCGTTGCGACCTGTAATTTTTGTAATGAGTATAGTCTCACTGATCGTAGCACTGTTGGTGTTGGGAACGGTGGGCAGCATTACAAATGCTCAGGAGGAAACTATTGGTGAAACGATGTCTCCTCAACCTCAACAGGAGATAGTTGCCACAACAGAAATACCTCCCGTTGAGTTTACGCAAACCGTTGCTGGAACACCTACTTTGCAACCCACAATTCCTTTAGTGGAAGTTACTTCAGCAACCCCTACTCCAACAATAGAAATCATTGTTCCAACCGAAGTTACACCAACAGTCACACCAACCATTGAAGTTGTCGCGAGCTCAGCAACCCCTACCGCGACAATAGAGACGGTTGTGACTGATGATTGGAGCGTGGTATCGCACGCAGAATTTGAAAACCTTCCAAGTGATTGGTTGATAGACACCTCAAATGCAACCATCGTTCAGCATGAAAGTGGGCAAGCACTAGAAATCGTATTAAATGCTGAAAACGCATTCAATACTTTAGAGTATCCGCAACTTTTATCAGACTCCTACGTCAAAGTTCGTTTGGCACAAATGAATGTCTCATTCACTTTGGCACTACAAGTTCAACAAAACAACCCTAATGAAGGTTATTTTGCCCAATTCCACCCTAGTGGCTTGGTCACCGTTCGAGAAGGAAATAACATTCTCAATACAATTACAATCGCTCCAGCGGATTATAACTGGCAAGAAGTCGATTTTAGTGCTAAAGGCGGTCAGATAGCTTTATCAGTCGACAGTGTTGAATATCTACGTATGCTTGATGAGACCCCTTTGCCAGATGGGTATGTGCAGTTCTTCAGTCAGAAGTCAAACGAAAACGATGGCATTATTCGTGTTGATGATATACACCTTTATTCAAGCACTCTGCCGCTCATCCAAGTTCTTATCGCTGAATCAACTACCACTGAAATCGCAACTGCGACTGAAACTCCAACAGAAACTGTGACTGAAATCGCAACCGCAACCGCAACTGTGACTGAAACTCCAACCGCAACCGCAACTGTGACTGAAACTCCAACTCCAACTGCAACTGTGACTGAAACTCCAACTGCAACCGCAACACTTGAAATAGAGGATGTGTTATTAGCTCAACAAAAACCTTTAGCACCCGTGTTGAGTGCATCAGCAGCAGGTATAAATGTTTCGAGTACAGATGTTGAACTTAGTTGGATGGTAGCATCTGCAGCGCATACCTATGATCTGCAGGTCGATAACCAATCGACATTCGCATCTCCCGAGGTCTCACAGAGTGGAATCGTTGACCTAACATACAAAGTGAATTTGCCGGAGGATGGGACATACTACTGGCGTGTGCGTAGTGTCAACATAGTTGGAGCTTCAGGGGCATGGAGCGCAGCACGGACTTTCGTGGTGGATACAGTTGCACCGGCAGCAGTACCTGATTTGATCGCTCCGACAAACGAGCAGGTGATGAGTGTAGGACGTCCAACCTTGAGATGGATGGCGGTAAGTGGTGTAACTCGATTTAAGATAGAGTTAGCTGATAACGAACAATTTTATGAACCGAAGGTAACAACGTATGTGACGAGCACAACGCTGACACCGGGTGTGTCGCTGTATCCTGGGGTGTACTACTGGCGGGTGTATGCTGCGGATTTAGCAGGGAATGTGAGTCCAGCGTCGCAAGTGTATAGCTTCA
>CAIRDJ010000014.1 GCA_903877335.1 uncultured Chloroflexota bacterium
AAGGCATGACCGACCCCCTCATACACCGTCACTTGGTGGGCAAGGTTGAGCGTGTTGAGCGAGGTCTTAAAGGTCTCCACTTCTTCCATGGGGATCAGGTCATCTTCAGCACCGAACACCCCTAGAACCGCGACATCATGTTCACCCAACGGGGCAAGCCCTTCGCTCGTGTTAATTTGTCCGCTCCCGTAAAAAGTGAGGATCGCGTGCACTTGTTCGGCATTGCGCACTCCCACGCCGACGGTCTCGCGCCCGCCAAAGCAAAAGCCAATCACTGCCACCCGTTGCGCGTCCACCTTTTCCAAGCCAATCAGATAATCCAGCGAAGCGTCCAGATCAGCATGAATCTGGGCTTCGGGATAGGTGATGGTGTTGAACAACGCCGAAGGCACACCGCTCATGGAACGGTTGCGGAAGGCATCCACCGCCAGCACGACATAGCCTTGTTCGGCAAGGGCATCGGCTTTGGTTAGGATGTCGGGGCGGAATCCCCACCATTCATGGATCATCAACACAGCAGGATATTGACCTGCTTCGCTGGGTTGTGCCACATACGCATTGAGTTCAACGCCGTTTGCGCTGAAGCGTGTATTGGTGAAATCACTCGCTTGTTCGCCCGCGTTCAAGTCATAGGCAACATAGCCGACTAAGCCGAGGATGGCAACCAACACCACCCCCAACACCATTCCTAACCCTTGAAATATCCGTTTCATGCTTGTTTCCTCATCTGTTTATCGCGTAATTCATAGACGAACGCCGCCGCAAACCAACTAGGGAACCACTCCTTCAGGATGGGCGTTCCCTCATATGGAACAGCACGCACCACCTCAAAGCCAAGTTGACCTGCCCACCATTTGAAATCGCTCAATGTCCAATAGCGCAGGTGTTCGCCCGGTGTCACCACCCATTGTAGGGGGAATTTACCAAATAATAGCCGTAGACGATGCTGATGAAAACCCGTATTGGGGACGGAAACCAAGATGCTACGCTTCGCATGTGGGCGCAGCTCATTCAGCAATCGTTCAGGATCCGGCAAGTGCTCGATGATTTCAGAGAGCACAATCACATCATACGGGTGTTGAATGAACTCCCCAAGCGGGCGGTTGACATCAGCAAGGTCAACGTTCAAGCCTTGCTCTCGACAGAACGCCACCGCTTTAGGGGAGATGTCCAACCCATAGCCGACGACCTTTGCCTGTTCTATCATATACTTGAGCAACGCGCCATCTCCCACGCCCAAGTCCAATACATGCTCCCCAGTGCGAACCAACTGAGAGAAGACATGGGCGCGTTTGCGTCGCCATTCCGAAAGAAGCCCTAACCCGCTGGCGGCTTTTTTGTCCCAGTAATCATCGTAGTTCACGTCCCCCACCCGTGCGGTCTCGGGATAGATGAACAGGCGGCGCAACATGCGATAGCGGTTTGCGCCCCAAAAGTAGAGCGGGGCGATGCAACTTTTTCGCAGGTTGGTTTTGAGTGCGTTCATAGTGCGGTTGTATCCTAATCAAATAAAGTCGGCAGGGTGGGGTCATTGGCACGCGCCAACAAGTCAAGCAATTGGGCGCGTTGGATGCGTCCGCTGGAGAACTCCGCCTCATTAGGGAGGTCAGCGGGCGCGAAGAATTGCCATTCCGAAGATTCGAGGTTGCCTTGTGGGCTAAGGGTGGGGGTGTCGCTCAACAGTTCACACAGGAAGAATAACTTATAAATGCTGAACACATTGGGCGGGTAGGGGTGTAATCGTCGATCCAACACCGCCAACAGGCGCGTGGCACGCACGACGAATCCGCTTTCTTCCAACACTTCACGCTCGACATTTTGCGACGGACTGTTGGTTACGTCCGCCCATCCCCCCGGTATAGACCAACGCCCACCATCTAAGTTTTCACGCACCATCAAAACCTCTCGGTGTGCGTTCAAAACAATAGCGCGGGTGTCAATCTTGGGGGTCAGGTAGCCGTAATCCGCCTGTACCACCTCGCTTAGGGGGAAGTCAGAGGCAATCGGATGCTGATCGTAGATGGCAATCGCCAGCGTTTGCAACTGTTGATAACGCTCTTTATCAAACGGGTCTTTGGTGTAGTGCAATCCAATTTGTGCAATCGCTTGAAGTTGCCGCGCCCATTCTAGCCACAAGGGTTCGCTCATCGCATCCAATGTCCTCTATGTAGGTTATTGCCCCATTTTGCAAGAAAAATAGGTGGCACGCAACACTGTGCGAAAACTTGTCCACAAGCGCAGGACTTTTCTTGGTGATTCAACGAAACACGACTACAATAAGAAGGGTCAACTACCTGTTATGAGGGAAAAACGATGTCCACACCTGATAAACCAACGTCTCAAACACCCAGCAATCCCGAACTGATTGCCGCTTGGCAATGGTTCATCAACTATGATGAGTCTTCTAAACGGCACAAACAGAAGCGTATCCGCATCCGCACGGCAATTATTTGGATTAGTTTTGCCAGCAGTGTCTTGGCGGTGGTGCTTTCCGTCTTTTTCCCAAACCCAGAGGCGATTCCCGATCAAGCGAATAGGATTCGCAATGGGTTGTTGATCGCGTTGGCGGTCTTGCCAGGTGTCTCAACCGTGTTGGTGGGGTATGCCTTGCGCTTTTCGCCCATGAGCGCGTGGGCTGTGTATCGCGTGGGGGCAGAGTTGATCCGCCGTGAGATTTACCTGTACCGTACCCATGCCGGTCCCTACACCGACTTAAAAGGGAAGGATGACGAAAAGCGTCGCATCCTGCTGGAAAATTTGAAGAAGGCAAGCCGTGTAGAAAAAATCTATGCCACCGACCGCATGCAGGAAAACCCCACCATCAAGCAGACTGTGCAGGATGTGCTGCTGGGTGCAGAGGCAACCCCCTCCCTGCGCGAAATCAAAACGCCTGAAAAGGTCAGACAGCAGATCGAGGCGCAAACCAAGAAGTATAGCAACCAACGTGATGATGGCTTCGGGGATTTGACAGTGGAGGAATATGTGGAGCACCGTCTGGTTGGGCAACTCGACTGGTACACCAAGCGCGTTGGCAACGATTTCTTTTGGCTTCAATTTTGGCAAGTTGCCATTTTAATGATGGGAGCGTTGGGCACGGTGTTGGTTGCCCTTTCCACAATTGTTCCCTATGGAAGTGCCTTGCCCCCGTTTGTTGCCGTCACCACGGCGTTTGCCGCTGCATTTGGCTTGTACCTCGAACTTCAAATGTTCAACCATACCTATCCGATTTATTCAACTGCTGCGCGACGTTTGAAGAACCTCATGGATGAATGGCAAATCCGCCTGAGCTACTTTGACGCTGCCAACGACATCCATCAGAAATTGCGCCTACAATTCATTGTGGAGGCGGAAAGCGTGTTGCAGTCTGAACGCGAAGAGTGGATGATTCGCGTCGTTCAAACGCAAAGCGCGTTGGAACAAAAACTCTCGCGTAGCGATAAAGACGACATCAACCAAGAATATCATGTGCAACAAAGTGGCTTGGGGACTTCATTACTCAATCTGGCAGGGGTAGAACTTGGGGGGTTGAAGAATAAACAAGCTCTCGCCCTCTATCAAGAAGCCCTCCGTGTGTTCAACGATTCGAAAAACACGTTGGGCACGTTGGAAGCTGTGGAGGGAATTATCGAATCGTTGGTTCTACATCCAACCAGCAACCGATCGGACGATCCTAAATCTCGCCAACACCTAGAGAATACCGCTATGTTGTATGGCGCGGTGACAAAGTGGCGCGAACAACGCAATCAAGCGATCGTACCCGCTCAGAAGGCACTCTTTGAACGGGCGATGCGCCCTCTTCGCGAGCAACTCGATGGTCAGTTTAGTTCGCTACAAACCCAAGGGCAGGCACTCGACTTTGATGAGATGGTCAAACTTGCTTCAGAACAATCGCTTTAGCCCCAAGCCCCCATTTGAAGATGGGGGTTTGTTGCCACCCGACCCTCCCTGAAGCATGTCTTGGTTTGTGGCACATCCTGGTATGGTTGTGTGGGTGGGTTTGGGTGCGTCTTCTCAAAAATCAGTGGATGAAACCGCTGTAACCTGTACAATGCAGACAGTTCATGATGCTCCTCAAGGGACTTAAAACATGCAGCGTTTGAAATCCAGTATCTATCCCTTTGTGAATCATCCCGTGTTAGCGATTGTTAGCATTGTCCTTTTAACGCTCAAACTCACTTGGAACGGGTGGGACAATTGGGATTTGTCGTTGGCGGATGGCGCGTTGCTGTTCAAGAGTGGGCAGACGGTGGCACAAGGCGGAGGATTGCCGGGCGTGTCTGGCTCGCCCTTTTTCGCTGTTTACTATGGACTCTTCCATGCGCTGTTTGATGATCCCATGTGGATTTACGCCCTGCACCGCATCGTGATGGTGGCGTTGACGTGGGTCTTGTTGTTCATCCTGTTGCGCATGATCTTTCCGCAATGGGTGGCGTGGGGCGTGGGCATGTATGCCGTTGCCATTAGCCAGAACCTCAACAATGATTTTGTGGTACACGCCTTCTTGGTCATTCCCATCCTGTTGACCTATATCAGTTTGGTGTGGATTCAACAGCGCGGGATGCTATGGGACGCGCTGGCGTGGGCAGTGGCGTTGTTGGTGGCGTTGTCGCGCCCAGAAATGGCACTTGCCCCCTTGTTGCTGATTGGGGCATCGGTGGTGTGGCGAGCGTGGCACGGGCAATTACGCCTCAACCGCTCAACCCTGTGGTATGCCGTCGCGGTGGCGGTAATGGGGGGGGTAGGGGTGCTCATTTTGCTGGCGACGTTCACCGAAAGCGATCGCTCCTTTGTCGCGTTTAGCCAGCATTTTGCGTGGGGCTATGGCGAGCGCACTGAATGGGGAGGCAATCACTTCGGGGGGGAGCAAGCTGCCATGGTTGAAGCGTTCGGTGAGGGCGTGCGTTCGGTGGGGGATGCGCTTCGTGCCAACCCTTCCGCATTCATGGCGCACCTCGCTTGGAACATCCGCCTATTCATCCTTGAGTTCCCCAACATCACCATGCCCACTCCACCGATTACAGGGATCTATCGCCCGATCTTGCTGGTGCTGGGGTTTGCGCTCGTTGTGGTGATCGTTGGCAGAACGTGGCGCAACCATCCCAACCCGTTCTTGCAGTTTAGTAAATTGTGGTTGGGTGCAGGGTGGTTCATTGTTCCCACCTTGTTGGCATCGTTGGTGATCCGCCCACGCCTGATCTATCTGCTCCCCCTTCAACCGTTGCTACTGTTGTTGGCAAGTGTGATTGTGTACTACGCTTTCCCAATTCGCTGGGAACGCGCCCTAACGTTTGTGATGCTCCTCTTGAGCGTCGCGGTGTGGTTGGGGTATCCGTCGCCATATGGGCAAGATGTTGGGCGCATCGTGATTGATGCCGTGCGGGCGATGGAATCCATCCCCGATTTTGACCAAGCGTATGGGGTGGTAGCAAATGAGGCGTTCGCCTACTGTCTGTATCAACCGCGCCCCCATTGTGTGCCCTATGGGGTGGAGGATTTGCCTGCCTATGAGGCGCATTATCCCGAAGCGTGGATCAAGCAACAGAACGTGCAAATCATCCTCATTGACCCAGAATTCTTGAATAAACTAGATGAAGACTTGCGCGGATATTACGCCACCCTTGCCGCGGATCCTGCCCGCTTTGGGTGGATGAAGTTTGCCGAGGCGGGTTTGATTGATGTATACACCCCCGTTCAACCGTAAGCGTTTTATCAACACGTGCAACTCGAACCGTGTGAAGACGTATAGTAAATCATGAATGTTGAGTGCGAATGGAGCGTGAATCTATGCGTAATTTCTTGTTGACCTTGTTTGTCAATTCGGTGTCTATTGCGGTGGCATCTTGGTTGTTGCCGGGCATTCATGTCGCGGGCGGAACAGCAGACTTGGTGTTTGTGGCGTTGGTCTTTGGGTTGGTGAATGCGTTCTTGCGCCCGATCTTGACCATCCTGTCCATCCCGTTCATTGTGGTGACGTTGGGCATCTTCTACTTCATTTTGAACGGGTTGCTCTTGATGTTCGTGGGCAGCATAACCACCCTTGAAGTGAATGGCTTGGGTTGGGCGTTGCTCGGTTCGTTGGTCATCAGCATCGTGAATAGCATCCTCAACGGGATCGTTTTTAATGACGAAGATCAAGACAAAGACCGCATCATCTACCAGTAGTTGTTGATCGCGTTGCTTAGGATAATGACTCAATGAGGGCATGGGTGGCACGCAACGCCACCCATCCCACCAGAGGCGGAAGGAGCATCGGAATCAAAACCACCACCACATGATACACGCCATGTGCATCAATTCCCCAATGCAACGCCACCAACATCCCATAGTAGAACACCATCGCGCTTAGGGTCGCCATCATCGGCGTAGACCGCACGCTCAACCATGTGCCAAACAGCACCCCCAGTGCCCCAAACATGAATGGCTCGGTGAACACGCGCACGCACCACGAAAGCATCTCCAACACCATCTGCGCCCGAATAGCCCATGTGAACGCATCCGTTTCCAGCGTTGCCAGATAACGCACCGACAAATATGGGACGACGAACGAGACCACGCCCAACAGCACAAAGTCTAAATCACCCACTGCGCTCCAAAAACTGGCGGCAACCTTCCCACGAATGATCTGTGCAAGCGGAACGAGCGAGACGCGCACTAGGTCGAGCGTGTGCTGGTTCTTGGCGCGAACCATTGAGTTGGAACTACGATAGATGATGCGGATGAGGGCGCGCACGTACAGGAAGATCACCATTGGGAGCAAGCACACGAATAACAATGCCAATGGCAAAATGAGAATGAGGATGACCTTGAGCGGTAGAATCAACATTAGCCCCATCTGCACAAGCATCAAGCGCCCCAAGAAGGACAGGTTGGGGAATAATCCCTTCCAGTCACTCCCCAACTCGCGTCGCACAATCGGGTCAGAACGCCGCACCCATTGTGGCAAGTCACTATCAATGACGGCTTGGCTATTCAAGTTGCTCAATGTGTCCCCCAACCACGCCCCACGAGGGTATCCACCAGCTCACCCAAGGGCAAGGCGTGCACAATTCGTTCTTCGGGCGTGAGGGGCATCAAGTCTTGTTCTGGCATGAGGGAAGGGCACTCCAGCGCAAGCATGCAGAATAAGGTCATCCAAAGAAAACCCTATCCTGCGTGCTATTTTTACTGACTTAGACTTATTGGGGGAAGGCTTCGTCGAAACTGATTGCGCCTTCGGGGGCTTCAACTGTGGTAGCGGGGTTGTATTCCGTGAAGACCACGCTGAAGTCAGCGGTGAGTCCAGCAACTGGAATGCTCATATACAGGTTGGTTTCATCCACCATGCCGTCTGCGTTCACCCATTGGGTGACAGCCAATTCGGTTTCTGCCAACATACCCACCACCAAGCCAGCGGTCTGTTCTGCACTAACGGTGGCTTCGTCAATGGTGATGCCTTCGGTGGTAGCAAGCCCAGCTGCAAGGATTTCGATGAAAGCAGGAGAGTTGATGAAGTCATTCACCAGCAACTCAATCACGAACGCATCCCCTTCATCGGTGGTCTCTTTGCTCATCGCAATGAGCGAATACGGGTCAATGCTGGAGATTGCGCCCATTAATGTTCCCAAAGTAGCCTCATCCATACCCAAGCCACTGAGGTCACCACTGGAAAGGGCTTCCATGTCTAAGGGCATATCTTGAGAGTCTAACAAGGCTTGGGTGTCTTCTGGCGCGCCGACCAACCATGCGCCGTCTGGGGTGATGCCACGCACATAGAATTGATCGTCAATCATGCGCACTTCCATATCATAGGCGAGGTCATCCACCGCGCCCACCATAGTCAATTGGAATTGGAAAGAACCATCGTCACCGACTACGATCAAACCTTGACCTTCGGTTGTAACAGTAGAGGTGGTGTCGCTCGCCAATTCGGCATCGAGGTAAATATCGAACGCCAAAGACGTGAAATTAGTGCTGAGGGCGTTTGCACTGATGAGAGCTTGCATATCTTCTGGGCTAAGACCGAAGTCTTGTGCAAAGCCTGTGCCAACAAAAGCAAACAAAGCAAGCACAACCAACATGATACGACTGCTATGGACTAGTTTCATGGTTTCTCCAATGGTGTAGTAAACTGGGATCAAAGAGAAGAGCCTCTTTCACTATCAGTGTAGAAGCCAGACACTAGAATTGTCAAACCTATAAGATGCAAAAAATGTCATAAAGTGGGCATGATACCCTCACAACCATCACATAATCAAAAGGATGACCCATGCAAATTCCCTATACCCCTGCCCAACGTTTATATTATGGCGTGGCTCGCATCCGTCCCGTTGCGTTGAATGCCCTTGAGGGGGATGTATCCGCCCAACCTTCAGAGGGCTTGCTTATCAACCTTTCGCGCCTGATGCGACGGATTGAAGCCGAAGCCATTGATCCGCTCACCAAGCGCGTGAACTATGCCATCTTGGCAACCCTGCCCGCCTATGCCGAATACCGCGCCCTCGTTCCGTTGTTGGCAACCTTTGACCTGGCGCAACTCATCACCCCTGCCCAACGCTTCGCCTTTTGGGTGAACCTATACAACTTGCTGATGCTGGATGTGGTCATCCAAAAGCGCATTCAAACCAGTGTGCAAACCGTGCGAGGGGTGTTCTTCAGTCATGGCTATTGGGTGGGTGGATGCTTCTTCAGCTTGAATGACATTGAGCAAGGCATCCTCCGCGCCAACCGCGGTTATCCCGCCTTGCCGGGCGGGCAGTTCCTGCGCACCGATCCGCGTTATGCGCTCATCATGCCCACGCTTGACGCACGCCTGCACTTCGCTCTGAATTGTGCCTCTGAATCTTGCCCACCCATCGCCTTCTACTCTGCCGAAAATCTCGAAAGCCAATTGACGCTTGCCACCCAGAACTTCATCAATAGCCACGAAGTAGAGCTGGATGCCCAGCACCACACCGCGCAACTCTCTAAGATATTCCAATGGTATGCCCCCGACTTTGGCGCGAGTTTCGCCGTGACGCTCGGCTTTGGGGATGCTTCCCCCTTGTTGGTGTGGATGAGCAATTATCTGCTGGACGCGGAGTGGGGGAAGTATGTCAAACTGAATGCGAAGCGTTTCCGTGTGAGCTTTCGCCCATATAATTGGGCACTCAACCAGATACCTACGTAGAACATGGAGTGAAGTATGTCGATCGTGATTGGAGGAGCCGTTTCCTATGACTACCTGATGAAGGTGGAAGGCTTATTTCAAGAGGTGATCTTGCCACATCAATTGTCCCAGTTGACTGTTAACCTGGTCTCATCAGATGTGCAACGCTCCTTCGGGGGAAGTGCTGGCAACGTCGCCTATACGCTCGGCTTACTTGAAATGCAACCGATTGTGATCTCTGCGGTAGGGCATGACTTTGATCCCTATGCCGATCATTTGCAGTTGGCAGGGGTGGAGGTGCGCCACCTCTTGCACTTTGAGCATGGTTTGACCGCTGCCTACTATGCATTTGTTGACCAAGCTGAAAACCGCGTCGCCACTTTTGTGAAAGGTGCAACCCGTAACATGGACGATACCAGCTTCCGCACCGTTCCATCAGCGGAATGGGTCATCATTCTCCCCAGTGAAATCTCTACCATGCACAAATGGGTGGAGGAGTGTATCGCTGACCAGCGTCCCTTCTTCTACGATCCCAGTCATCAGGTGTGGTATTTGCCCCATGCCCAACTGCAACGCGGTCTACATCACAGCTTGGGAGTGTTCATCAACGAGGTGGAGGCGGAGTGCATTTTGCAGCGCATGGGTTGGACGCTTGACGATTTGCGCGAGCAATGCCCGTTGCTCGTGGTGACGCACAAAGAACAGGGATCCGTCATCTATCAGCGTGAGCAGGTCTATCACATTCCCGCTGTCCAACCTCACACGCTTCAAAATGGGACAGGCGCGGGAGATGCCTATCGCGCGGGCTTTTTGGCGGGGATGATGTTGGGCTTGCCCTTGGACGTGGCAGGCAGGATGGGGGCGTTGAGCGCAACCTATTGTGTGGAGCAAGTGGGCACGCAAGGGCATCATTTTACACGCGCCGAATTTGCTACGCGCTTTCGTCAGAGCTTCGCCGATATTCCATTTGCGCCCGCTTGGTGAATATAGCCCCGTGCTCAACCTCAGATTTACGCTAGAAAAGTTAAGTTCTGTCGTATTTCAAGGGTCTTAACATACCCTTATCTATCAGGTTGGGGTGTCCTGTGGCAAAATGCACGCGCGTCTGAAGAAAATAGAGATAAAAGGGTGTCAGACTTGGCAATCCAAAACCGTAATGATATTCGCAATGTTGCGATTATTGCGCACGTCGATCATGGCAAAACCACCCTCGTGGATGGCATGCTTTTGCAAACCAATGTATTCCGTGAAGGGGCAAGCGTTCAAGAGCGCGTGTTAGATTCTAACGCGCTTGAAAAGGAACGCGGTATCACCATCTTGGCGAAGAACACCGCCGTCACGTACAAGAATACCAAGATCAACATCGTAGATACCCCCGGTCACGCTGACTTCGGTGGGGAAGTGGAGCGCGTCCTAAACATGGTGGACGGCGCATTACTCTTGATTGATTCCGTTGAAGGACCCATGCCTCAAACGCGCTTCGTCTTGCGCAAGGCGTTGGGCTTGGGGTTGCGCGTGTTGGTGGTGGTCAACAAGATTGACCGCGCAAACGCTCGTCCCGAAGAAGTCCTCAATGAGACGTTCGACTTGTTCATCGAGTTGGGCGCAAGTGATGAACAAGCAGAATTTCCGGTGGTATATGCTATCGGGTTGCATGGGCGTGCTGGCTTAACCCCAGAGGATCTTGCCAACAACTTGAATCCGCTCTTTGATACCATCATCGAGAAAGTTCCCGCGCCCGAAGTTGACCTAGAAGCACCGTCTTCTATGCTTGTCACCACACTAGATTATGATCGCTACATCGGGCAATTGTCCATCGGGCGCATCTATAACGGGCGCATCGC
>CAIRDJ010000015.1 GCA_903877335.1 uncultured Chloroflexota bacterium
CCGTCGCAAGGATCAACCTTTCCCCGCCGTGTTGGTGCTAGACACCATCCAAGTTGCTAACCCGTTGGGGGCGGCGCGTTTGTTCGCTAATCAACTGCGAGTGTCGTTAGAACGCCTGATCGTGGTTAACAACTCTGTCCCATCTGGCATCATCATCGAGCGGTTGCATCAGCTTTTACCCGATCTCAAAATTGAAGCTGCTCCCCATCAAGTGGTAGCGATTCAACGGGCGAAAGACTTACTGAACATCCCGCCGACTGCCCCTGATTATAGTTGCGAAGAAGTCGTGTAAGTGTTTGAGGCGTTTGGTGGTTCAACAGGTCGATTAATCTGCATGGGGATCGGTCTTTTGCACAGTGAACACATAGCCCACCCCACGCTTCGTCCGAATGTAATGAGGACTGCGAGTATCCGATTCCAATTTACGGCGCAAGCGGTGCATGTGAACGCGCAAGGTGTCTTCATTCAGCTCTTCTGAGGACCACACCCGCGCAATCAACATCCGATTGCCCACCACATGCCCTGCATTGCGCAACAAAGCATGTAACAAGATGGCTTCGGTAGGGGTTAGGTCGTGCGCTTTGCCATTGATTTCTAGCCGATTGTGACCAAAGTCAATGCTCAAGTGGTCATCTACCTGTACGATGGGGTTGCTGGCACTATCTAGGGAGGGCATTCGCGCTAAGATCGCGCCTATCCGCGCCTCAAGCTCACCCAGCTCAAAGGGCTTGACGATGAAGTCTTCAGCATAGTTGCGCAACCCCTCTAAGATGATGTCGCTGTCTTGGTTTGAAGTGATTAATAGAATGGATACCTCCCCCATTTTCTTCAAATGACTGCTCAACGCGAACCCGTGCAGGGTGGGAAGGCTTAAGTCAATCAAGGCGAGGTGGGGTAGTCCATCTTTTTGAACCCATTCCATCGCTGCAGGTCCGTCAGTTACCGCTGTCACATCAAAGTTGTTGCGCTTCAAGTAGTCCACAACCAATTTAGAGATGCGTGGGTCGTCTTCAACCAAAAGAATCTTAACCATACCGACTGCAAGTTCCCCTTCATGCGTCATTTTTGAGCGTGATTTTAAGTTACAAAACGCGATAAAAGAAGCCAACTTTTAGGGTCATGGGCATCGGTTTACGGAAGTTTCTGGTTAAACGAAGCATGCTATGGTAGGCTTGAATAGGGTGGTCGCGCATTTTGTCAAGTTAATCCCTTTGAATTGGCTTTGGAAAGGATTGCGCAACGTCGCAGTTAAGCCGTGGTTTCTGTCGCTAAATTAATTGTTCGTCGCCGACAAAGGCGTGTCCGTCAAAAGCGCAACCAGTTGGTGCAACGCTTCTTGAGTGCCACAATCATCACTGCTGTCGTGGTGTTGGGGGTTTTACCCGCTATCGTGGGCGGCGTAACAGGTTGGATATATTATCAGTCGCTTGTGGCAATGCTACCTGCTCCGCAAGATACGCTTGCCCTTGACCCACAAATGGGCACCACGCGCTTTTATGATCGCACAGGCGAAGTGTTGATCTGGGAGTTAGCAGACCCGCTGGGTGACGAGCGCGAATGGTTGTCGCTGGCACAAATCCCTCCTGTGGTTCAAGCTGCCACTTTGCTACAAGAAGACCCCAACTTCTTAGAAACTTCACGCTTTAGCTGGTTTGAACTCGCCCAAAAGCTCATTTATAACAGCGTATTCTCGCCCATCGGGGCAGATCCATCGCTAACAGGGCGGTTGGTGCGCAATGCGATTGCTCCTCAACCAGCGACCATTACCGCCCAATATCGCGCCCAAGAGACGGCATTGGTTGCCGAAATCAACCGCTTGTATACCCCCGAACAAATCCTAGAGTGGCATCTCAACACCAACTATTACGGGAATAATGCTTATGGCATTGCTGCGGCGGCGTTGGTGTATTTCAACAAACGTGTTGCCACCCTCACCACCGATGAAATCGCCATGCTGGTTGCCATCCCTCTCGCGCCCCAATACAACCCAATCGAAAACGAAGAGGCGGCGCGTGGGCGACAAGTCAATGTGCTACGGGACTTACAACGAGCTGGCATTCTCACACAGGACGACTTCAGCACCTATAGCACCGTCGTCACTCCCCTTCAACCGAGCATCGGGCAAAGCCCGCTTATTGCCCCCGACTTCGCTCTGTACGCCCACCAGCAGGCGGAACGCCTTTTGAGCCAGCAGGGACTCGATGGCTCTAAGTTGGTGGCACGCGGTGGCTTGAAGATCATCACGAGCATGGATGTGGAATTGTACCGCCAAGTTGCTTGTACCATTGAAAGCCACTTGGGCAAGGCGCAAGACCCGACCTGTGTGGGGGCAACCTATCTCCCAAGTCCTGTGGCGTTTGGCGCATTTCCCCCGGACCAAGCAGTAGCGACTTTGTTGGATGTGCGTAACGGGGAGTTGTTGGTGGGTTATGGCAAATTCAACACGGTGAACCGCGTCCCTGCCGTGACGCTTCTCCCGTTTGTCTACTTCAAAGGCTTTAGCACTGGGTTATACACCCCTGCCACCCTGCTGTTAGATTTGCCCCAGCGGTTTCCCGGCGCGGCAGATGGCTTGATTTATAGCCCGCAAAACGCGGATGCCACCTTCTTGGGTCCTGTGAGTTTGCGTCAGGCGATGGGCAATTGGCTATTGCCGACTGCTGTACAGGTGGCAAATACAGAGGGTTTAGACAGCATCCTGCGCATTGCCCGTTTGATTGGGGTGCGTGGCTTGGATGGGCAACGCTATGACTTGTCCCTGTTGGAGGATGGCGGACAGGTGAGCGTGCTAGATACCACCTATGCCTATACCGTGTTCGCTGGCTTGGGGGAAATGCGTGGCGTGCCGACGCTCTCGTCAGAGGTGGATGCCCGCCGACATGATCCTGTTGCCGTGTTGCGCATTGATGATGCCAACGGGACAACCCTGTGGGCGTATGACGAGGCACGCCAACAGCAGAGCGTCACCCACATTTTAGAGCCTGGCTTGGGCTATCTGGTCAACCACATTTTATCCGACCGCGCGACGCGCCAAGATCGCTATGGCTTGGGGAACGTGTTTGAGTTGTCGCGTCCGTCAGCGGTGGTCAACGGCTTGAATACCGCCCGCACCGACGCATGGACGGTGGGCTATACCCCGAACCTTGCGCTGGGAATCTGGAGCGGGCGCACTGATGGGCAACCGCTCACGGTGGACACGCTGGGCACGAACGCCTCTGCCCCCATTTGGCGGGCAATGATGGAACTTGCCCACGATCGCTATGGGTTGGGTGGGGATGATTGGCAACCTCCGTTGAATGTGTTGCCCTACCGTGTGTGTGAGCGAAGCGGACTTGTGCCGAATGGTGTGTGTCCTGAACGCACCGAGCAATTCTTAGAGAATACCCAACCGCTTGAACCGGACACCTATTGGAAGAAAGTCACCATCAATAGCCAAACGCGCCAACTTGCCACCGCCAACACGCCGATCACCCTGCAACAAGAGCAAGTGTTCTTCATTCCTCCTGAGGAAGCGTTGGAATGGTGGCGAGCAAACCAACTTCCCCTTCCTCCCACCGATTACGACACCATCACCCGTCCCGATCTCATCCGCTCAACCGTCATTTTAGAGCCAACCGTCTTGGCGTATGTGGGCGGGGTGGTAGAAGTGCGTGGGAGCTTAGATGGGGAGAACCTGCAATACTATCAACTGGCATATGGGGAAGGCTTAAACCCGACGGAGTGGATTGCCATTACCGAGCAAGAAAGCACCTACACGCCTGGTCGAGTGCTGGGGCGTTGGGATACCACCGCGCTCAACGGGTTGTATAACTTGCGCCTCTTGGCGGTGCTAAAGGATAACTCCGTAGATCCGTTCATCATTCAAGTGACGGTAGACAATACCCCCCCCACTCTCACCCTTTCGGCAGGGGAAAATGGGCAAGCGTTCACCTTCTTGGGCGATCGTGTCATTCCCCTGACCGTGGTTGCCCAAGATGATATTGCCATTGATCGGGTGGAATTCTTTGCCAATGATAAATTTATTGGCATTGATGATACCTTCCCGTTCGGCTATGACCATCCCATCTCACGGGTGGCAAGCGAAACCTTCAAGGCGGTGGTGTTTGATGCGGCGGGGAATGTTGCTGAAGCCGAGTTACAAGTTGAGGTCACACGCGGGGGGACTTAATCTGCCCCTTTTCTAGGCTAGGTCAGTTATACTGGTGGCATGCTGAGTTGATTCTATTGGAGAATGATGATGAGTTTATCGAAGGCACAGTTCTACTACAGTCGCTTGAAAGTGGTCAGCGATGAATATCGCGCTAAGCTCGATGGCTATGCTTCTGATGGGTTGGTGGATGAAAAAGAGAAGCGTCAGATCGAAAAACACATGCAGACCTTCTATGATGTGTTCGATACGCTCCGCAGTGAAATTGCCCAAGAGATGAATCAGCTGGAGGCGCAACATGACCAACGCACCAAACAAGCCCAACAGCAGTCTGGGGGGGCACAACAAACTCGCGCTGTAGCCCAGCTCAAACTCGCCCACTACTATGAGCGTCGTGCGTTAGAGTTGATAGTTGAGCTTGCCAACCACATGGTCATGGAGATGAACAAGTTTACCGAGAAGAGCTTTAGCACCGCACGCGAAAGCTATAACCTGTTCATCCGCCTTGCCAAGCAAATCGGCGAGGACTTGCGCGATGTCCCCACGCCCGACGCTATCCCTTCTATGTTCCGTGCGAGCCATGCCCAAGCCCAATTGATGAGCGAGTGGCGGGCGCAACTGGGTAAGGTTCAGGCGCAAATTGCACAAGAACCCGCGTCCAGCTCCTACATGGCGCACCTACTCGGCATCCAGAAGGCGTTGGAATACGCGCTGGCAGGCTTAGGGAAGGCAAGCGGTGACGACGGGGCAGACCTCAAAAACTACCCCACTGGACTGAACTATTAGGGGATTGTGGGTGAATGCGTGGGCGAGTCCCCCTTGCCCACGCGCTCTAATACGTCCCACGTTGTGAAACCAATATCCCTACGCTATCAATTAGCCCGATGTTTTCGCCACGCACGCGCACGCGCACCTCATTGAACGTCCCCAACATACCCGCCGCATGTGGGCGTGAAATCACAATGGGGGCATCGCGCGAGATGGCATAGGTGCGCCATGCTCCGCGCTCCCACGACCACACTTCAATCGGAATGCTTTGGGCGGAGTTGCTCGTCATTGCAATGGTCAACACGCTCACATCAGCAAGTTGCGCTGTGGGAAGCGGGGTGAAGCGAAACGCAGCGGATTGCCCTGCTTTCAGGTTGAGCGTGTAGGGACTGGAGACGGTTTGGGTATTCTCCAACGCTTCTAATGACCACACGAATTGATCGGATCCTAGTTGAACCGTTTGCCCATCATGCACCACGTCGCTCTCTAGTTGCACCAGATGTAAGGCGGAATCAACATCACGGAAGCCCCGCCCCTCTAGGGTGAGGTCATGTAAGGATTCTGCCTCGCTCCATGTGGAAAGATAGAGCGTGTCTCCGCGCGCGGTGCTGATGGAGGGATCGGACATGAGCGCGGTCAAAAACAGGATGCGCCAGCGGTCTTGTTGAATCTGGGTGGTGTTTTGTTGGAGGGATTCGCCGGCGGAATCGGGGGTGAGGAAAGGCTCTTCTCCCAAGATGTCCAAGACGGTTTGTTTGGTGCGGTCATACGGATCAAGCGCAACATTCAAATCAAACCCGAAAAACTGCAACGGTTGGGGCAATCCGCTCCCAAGTCGCATGGGGGCGGCGGGTCCTGCCCCTTTCAGCACAAACTCAAACGTCTCAATCTCGTTAGGTTCAATGCTGGTGCGCAAGCGATGTGCCACTCCACGCGCTAGAATGACGGCATCGGTTAGGGGGGTGGGGGTGTTGTTCTCGACTGTCCCGCGCACGCGGAAACCACCTTCGGCAGGGTCATAATCCAGCGTGGCAAAACCGCTGATGTTGGGCTTGGGGGCAATCCCCGTGCTGACGAACGGGGCAACCACGCTTGAATCAACGGTAAAGTTGACTGCACGGGGAGCTTCGCCATATTCAATCTCAACGTTGGTTTGAATCGCAGCAGCAAGCAATCCGCTTCCGCCCAGCTCACCGCTCTTGATGGGGCGCAGGAGCGCGTCCTCATCGGCGCGGAGGGTGTAAGTCGTCCGAATGGGTGAAAGCAATCCACTTAGTTCGGTGACATGGGCAAAACCCTCTACATCCGCCCAACTGCGTACCAGCGCAATCCGCCCGATACGGGCAAGATCGCCCCTAATGCGCCCACCAAACACATACGACAGCAAGCTGAATACAACAATCAAGAGCGGAATGGTCAACCATGCCAACTCCGCACGCTTGAGCCGCCGCACCACCAGATAGTTGACCGGTCCGATCATTGCCACATACAACAGCACAAAGCCACAAATGCCCCAGATGCTGGGGAGTAACTTCACCCCCGGGATGATTTCTGCAGCTTGGGTAGCATGGTTGACCGCCACCAATCCGTATGTCCAGTTGGGGAGGGGGGCGCGGGTTTGCATCAACAGATACCAAAACGCATCCAAGCGATCCCAATCGCTCAACGGGGCAACGTTTGGATCAACCGCCAGATAATCCACCACGCCATTGCCATACCTACCACGCACCCACAACGGCACCCCCTCCGCCGTTTGGGCAAGCACTTGTGCGCCAATATGGGGCGTGCCCAGCGTGGCGATGGTCTGCCCGTTCAAGCGTGACCGCGCCCCGCCGAGCGTTTCCGCCAAGGGGAGCAGGTCGTTTAGGGTGGTCGTTCCCCCAATGTCTACAGGCAACAACGGGCGCAACCCGTCCCCCGTCAACGCGCCATTTGCCCCGCCCGTCACCACCAGATGACCGCCCATTGCCACCCACGCTTGCAGGCTTTCCAATTGTGGCAGGTCAAGCTGGGTGGTGTCCACGTCGCTGAACATCACGAGGTTGACCGCCCCCATCGCATCGGGATAGGGGGGAATATCGGCGATGTCCCATTGCGCTTGGGTGGCATTCAATCCGAGCGGATGCACCCCTGTGAGGTCTAGCCTGCCTGCAATGGATTCACTCACCAATACATAAAGTTGATTATTGATGGAGACCGAGCGCATGGGCACGCTACGGTTGACCACTTCGGCGTTGGTTTGGGTATCAATTAATTCTACCAGCAGGTTTTGTAAAGGAGCGCGTGCGGTGATATATAGGTGGGCGGACTTTTGCGAGTTGCTGGGTAGCTCGATCACACGTGAGAAGGTGCTATCCACGAACTCGGTCGTGTCTGGGCGCACAACGATCTTCCCAATGAAAGCATCCCCGTTGTTGCGGATGGTCACTCGTAACGGTATCCAATGATTGTCACGGAATGCCCCACCAAACCCTGCTTTCACCTCCAAGCTGACCAGCGCGTTGTCATCCTCTTGGGCGTAGGCAATGCCTCCTACGTAGCCCCAACACACCAGCAAAATCATCAGCACAACACGCTTCATGCACCCTGTTTCCTGTTTGAAAACCAATCTTCCCCAAGTGTAACCCAGAATTGCCGCATCCGTTCAGCGTGGTTGTTCACGCTTGGGCAAACGCGGAATGAAGGCGGACGTTCGGGCAATATAGTCGGCATAGCCCGGTTTGCGCTGGAGATGTTCTTCCAACAGCGTCACCCCGCTCACACGCACCAAGAAGAAGGTCATCAGCGCAGGGGCATAAATCGTCCACCATCCCCCATTGGCAAGCGCGAACAGATAGAACCCCCACCACTGCATGGCATCACCAAAGTAATTAGGGTGGCGTGTGTAGCGCCAGAAACCGCTTTGTAAGACTTTTCCCCGATTGACAGGGTTGGCTTTGAAGCGCGTCAGTTGCCAGTCTCCGCCCGCCTCAAACACAAAACCGATCAACCATACCGCCACCGCCAACCCGTCCAGCGCGTGTAAGGGGGTGGTTGTTTCCTGTAATGCCAGCAAGAACGGCGCAGAAAGCCCCCACGCGATCCCTGCTTGAAGCAAATAGACGGCATACAAGCTACGCCACCACCATTGTGAGCCGTTCTCCTCACGCCATTTGCGATAGCGAAAGTCCTCACTTTTATGCGCAGTCCGCCACCCTAGATAAACCGCCAAGCGTACGCCCCACGCCCACAACAGCACCATCACCACCACACTACGGGCAGACCATGCTTCCCCGTGCGCATGCGTGAAGAAGGCATATACGCTCCCTGCCAGCAGAAAGAACACGCTCCACATGGCATCAATGATGTCCGACCGCTTGAGGAGGACACTCACCCACCACAACCCCACCACAAAGGCGAAGATCGCAATCCCACCATATCCATAGATGATCCCTGCACTCATGATTGGGGTTGCTCGCTGATGGGTGGGGTGGAATCAAACACGCTCAACAGGCGTTCGCGTTTGTCGCGTCCCTGTTCGTTGGGTGGGAAAACTTGTGGGAATGTCCCTAACAAGTGGTCAAAGTCCGAGCGTGATAAACCGTACAACCGCGCCACCAAGGCATCCAACTCATCACGCAATGCTTGACGTGCTGGAGGCGCAGTAACCGCCTGAGAAGCATCCCATGCCGTGCCCATCACCGACTCCCATAGTTGCGCAAAATCAGGGTGGGTACAGGTGAGGCGTGTGGCGTGTTCTACGATGGCATCAAAGGTGGGGTTGCCTGCTTTCAAGCGAGGCATGGGGAGTTGCTCCATTATGGAAAGATTCATGTGTGTGTCGACCTGAAGACGTGCTACCCAATCAAAACAGAAACTGTTGCATATTGCGGTATAGAAAAGGTCTTGACGTTGATCTTGTGTTGTTCCTACCCAAAGGGTATTCCCTGCAAAAGTTTTAGGGGGCAACATCGAGACAATGGTCGTGCGTTCATTGGTACTGTTTGTGATGTCACGGAAGACGAAGCGGTAGTTATTGAACCATGCTGTTTTCTTTTTGCTAACCAAGTGTGCTTCTCCTATCGCTTCCTTGACCCAATATTTAGGAGGTGCCCAGTAGGCATCAAACTGATGAATCATCTTCCCTTCATACAAGGGCAACCCTGCCCCATGTGTATTGAAGAGATGGCGGTTATTGGTCATGTGAAACTCATTGGTGAACTTGACATTCCATGTATCAGGGAGGGTGTCGCCTAGTAAGGGATGCGCACCATAAATCTGGTCGGCTAGGGTTGAATCGCGCCGTGACTTAAATTCCATGATGCTCAAACTGTTTGGGCTAAAGCGTCGGATGGTGGCGGTGTCCATCTCAAGGATGCGTTCTTGGGCACTTTCTAAGACGCGCTCCATCACGGTGGAAGCGTTCGCTTCTGAATTGGTGTGGGGCCATTCTGCATGGCTAATTAAAAATAGGGTTTTGAAGCGTTCGGTCTGTCCGCCTTTCTTCAACCCTAGCAAGGTGAATTTGAAGCGTGAGTCTACATCTGGGAAGAATTTGCGAACATTTGCCAAGCCATAGAGATATTCGATTTGGCTCTCTTGGAATAACCATTCACGCAAGGGTTGCGTGCCGCGATGGGAATAAATGCCAGAAGGGACAAGATAGCCGAGCCGCCCATTGTGTGCCAACAACCCAAACACACGCTCAATGAATAATTTGTGTAAGGCGGTGTCCCCCCGCCCCTGATGGGTATAATCGGGGCTTGCCTTGAAATAGGCTCCGTTTTCTAAAAGCAGGCTTTGCAGGTGTTGCCAGCCTTGTTGAATGTCTGGGCGTGTGTCATTCAACTCTTCAATGACTTGTTCCACCTTTGCTCGCTTATATTTACTTTCGATGTTGGGATCGAATTGGGCGTAATACTCGCGGATTTCTGGCTTAAGGATTTCCCATGGGGGATTGCCCACCACCACTTGAAATCCCCCTTCAGGATTGGGGGTGCCATCCGCGCGGTAGAATACTTCAGGAAATTCAATTCCCCAATGGAAGAGGTGTACTCGCTCAAGATTGGTGAAATGATCGCGGTAGGTGGGTTCAAGCGCGGAATAAAGTGTGGCGCGGAGCGTTGCCAATTCTGCAACGATGTCATCATGGCGCGGTAGGTTGTGGTCTATCGCCACTAATTCTGCCCGTAAGCGGATCAAGCTGGCAAGTTCAGTAGGATACGCGCTCAAGCGTGGGTCATAGGCAGGGGCACCCACTAGACTATTGCCCACCTTGATATTCTGATTGAGCAGGAGCGGGATATGGTGGATTTTGGTGATGTCTTTGTTGCGGTTTTCCAGCGAACGCATCATCATATTCACCACAGCAATTTCTGCTGCTTGCGGATCAAGGTCAACCCCATACAGGTGACGCTCTAAGATGAGACGGGGGTAATTCTCAAGGTTTTCTAACTGATGCTGATAGGGAGCAATTTCCAGTTGAATCTTAAATTGTGTGGCATTCTCACGGAGTAACCGCTGTTGGGTATCTAGCATGGTTTGTTCTATGCGCGTTATCTCCCTTCTATAGAAGTCTGCCAAGATGTAGTAGACACTAATCAGGAATGAACCTGAACCACACGCTGCATCTAATATCCGCAAGTTGTGGATGTCTTCAATCTTCTTGGGGGTTTCGTTAGGTAAGGGAGTACCATCTGGTCGCCCGTTCTCGGTGGCATACAAATAGCGTCCCAAGCTGTTATCCACCAGATGGCGCACTAGGGGGGTGGAGGTGTAATAACTCCCTTGCTTCTTGCGTGTTTCCAAGTTATCGCGCGTGGCGAGGTTGCCTTCTGGGGTTAAAACCAGCGTCTTGCCTAAGAATTGCTCATAGGTGTTGCCCAAAATATCAGCAGGCATGGCACGGTAACGCGCTTTGTAAAGATCAGCCACTAGCTCTAAGAGGGTGGCATCGGTGAAGCGAGCTTGGTCGGCAATGTCTTTTGCGAATAGGGCTGAATTGTGTCGGCGGTCAAAACTGCGGAAGAAAAAGGAAAGGTGTTCATCCATGCTAAAGGTATAAATGGGAATGACGTTAAAAATCTCTGAAATCTGACGCAACCCTCCAGCAGGCAAGACGTAATGGTCTTCGGCAAAGCGGATTACCACCAAACGATCTAACACGCGCTGGACGACATGACGCAATTGTGCCACGTTCAAGAACCCATTTTGACGCAACCAAGTGTTCTCATGCTCATTGGCGATCAAATCATTCGCTAATCTTTCGCGCCAGTTATTAATCAACTGTAGGTATTCGCTATCAATGTTGGCGATGTAGCGTTGATTGCTTAGGCGGTCTAGGCTTCCGTTGAGGATGTTCTCATACGAAAGTTGCCAAAGGGTATCAAAGTCATCAAGGTAGGCTTCTGGTTGTTCAAACGAGACCACCACCCAGTCACGGCGGGCGTTGAACAAACGCAAACGCTCATAGTTGGTCAGGATTGCCCATTCTCCATTGTTTTGAAAAGCGTAGTTGATTGCCTGTTGTTCTTCTTTGGTGCGGTCAGTTGCCATGCCCGGCAAGCTGAGTTGGTAGGGTTTAAGAGCCTGTACAGTGGTCTTGGTTGCATCTTGAAGTTGATCAATCAGCCCAAAGCGTTTTGCCTCCACATAGATGAGTGGACGCTTCTCAATGGAAGTACGGACAGATTCATACAATACTATGTCGGGTCTACCGACTTTTGCCTGTACTTCTTTTCGATAGAGGGCAAGATCATGTATGGGCCACCCCAACACTTCCCCTAACAAGCGTTCAATGAATTTTTGGATGACATCCGCTTCACTCACCATATTCCGTTGTTCGGGGGTGAGTTGCTTATACTGGTTGAAGAGTTCGGCTAAGGTGGTGCGGGCGCGTTCTTGGTTCGGTTGCATTAGGATACCTCCAACGAAAGATCAAATTGTTGAACGGAAAGGTGTTTAGTCGTCATGTTGCGAAGCGGGGTAAGCACCCCACGAGTCACCCTACCCATGTTGTGCTTCGCCCTTCCCCTGCATGAAGTAGGTGGGCACCAGCGCGACCACGCACACCAGCGCACCAAACAACCCCAGCGTGCCCAAGACCTCCACCACGATGGTGGCGTAGGTGTTGGCGTACAGGAACGGATCGGCTAGGGCAGAGTTTGTTCCGAGTGCGATCTCGGCAAGGCGGTTCACCTCGCGCAGGGAATAGGTCGTAAGGGCGGAGACGCTCACGGTCATGCCCACCAAGCGCAACACCAACACCAACGCCGAAGCCACCCCGCGATCCTGCGAATCTGCCGAGTTAATCACGCTTGCGCTGATGGGGGAGAAGGTCAACCCGATGCCGATGCCCACGATTGCCATTTGCCAACTGATATGAAAATCCGAAATGGTGAGCGTCCACGTTTGCCACACCAGCACGAAGCCCACCATCGAGATCAACAACCCTATCGCGGTGGTCAGGCGGTAGCCCCAGCGCATGCTCAACCATCCGCCCGGAATGGCAGCAATTGCCATCGGGACGGTGAGCGTACTCAACAATAACCCCACGCTCAATGCCGCTCCGCGCAAATCACTCACGTCCTCTTGACGCACATTGACCAAAATCGGCACGGCGATCAACCCGATCATCAACACAAAACCGATGAACAAATTCGCAATCGCCCCGCTCAAGAAGTTGCGACGGCGGAACATGGCTAGGTTGATGAGGGGGTCTTTCACCCGCTGCTCAACCAGCACAAACGCCACAAACAAGGCAACCGCCAACCCCAAGCCCGGTATCGCGTAAGGGGGTAAGCTGGACATCTCATCAAAACTGGACGCGCCCCCAACCTCGATGTTGGCGCCCAGCGAGATGTTCAACACGATCAACGCGCCCACCAATAGCGTTGTGCCAAGCCAATCAAACCGCCCCTCTCGGCGGATTTGCGGGACGTGGCGCAACCCCCACACCACCATGCCCAGCGCGATCAGCGAGAGCGGAATGTTCACCCAGAATAACGCTTGCCAGGGCAACGTCGCCAAGTGGGGCGCATCTGCTAACGGGACAACCCGTTGCCCAATCATCTGCGCGAAGGAGAAGGGCACGCGCACCTGTAACAACAAGCCTCCGTATAGATGCCCCAACACCCAACCGAGCGTGTCTAACGCGCCAATCAACCCCAGCGGTTGAGCGCGTTGTTCGGGCGGGAACATATCGCTCACCAGTGCCATGCTGACGGGCACCAGTGCCCCCGCCCCCAACGCTTGGATCACGCGCCCAATGATGATCGAGATCAAATCAACAACGGCAGGATCGGGGCGTTCACCCGCCATCCGCAAGAGGCGATACACCCATTGACTGGGTAGCCCTTGTGCCACCGCCACCCACAAACTGCCCACGATGAAGATCAGCAAGCACGCGATATAGACGGCACGCCGCCCGATCAAATCGCTTAAGCGTCCGCTAAACGTCAGGCTCACGGTGTAGGCAAGCAGGTATCCGCTCAAAATCCAAGAGGTGTCGTCTAAACTGGTTTGCAGGGGGAGTTGTAACTCCACGATTAACTCAGGCAAGAAGGCGGAAACAATCGTCAAGTCTAGGCTTCCGATGAAAACGGGTATGACGATGAAGGCGATCACAAGCCAAGGATTGAGCTTGGATGAGGATGGCGTGAGTTGCATTAGGATTTACTCCGCAGGGGTGGCAAAAGGATCGTCAATGGTGACAGGTTGGTTGAAGTCGAATAAGTCCACATTCCAGCGCGTGGGTTCTGGCTCGGTTTCGGTTTGCGTTTCGGGTTGGGTGATAATCAGGCGTAGGGGTTGATTGGTTTGGGTGTCGATGTAGACATCCACCAACACTTGCCCTTCGGCGTAGATCAAGCCTGCCAAGATGTCCATCACTTGTTGACCGTCCGCATGACCGCTTAGATGATAGACCGCCGTTCCGTCCTCTAGGCGTTCAATGCCCTGCATTTCAATATCGAGCAGTGCCTTGAGCGCGGCTTCAAATCCGCTATCGGTGGCGATCATGTCCTGGGGGTTGAAACCGGGCGCAAACGCCAGCGAGTCATCCCATGCTATGCCGGGTAGACGTACCCACTGCTGATCCCCAATTGCCAACACACCAAACTCTAGCACCACCCCACGCAACTTGGCGCGGACAATCCCCTGTAACGATTCAGGGGCGCGATATTGCATGGTGGCGCGTTCAAACGAAACATCCCCCAAAATAGTTGGGATGAAGTAAGCTGCGCCCGTGCGGTTCACTTCCATCTGGAAGGTGTCCACCTCGTGGATGATCTGAGCGGCGGAATCAAGCAAGGTGAGGGGATCGGGTGGCGGGGTGGGGGGGGTGCCACACGCTACCGCCAACCATAACACCAGCATTAGGGGAGCAAAACGAACAGAAAAGCGCATGTCAAAGGTTGCCTCCGCATACATGAATTAGGGATAACGAGATTACGTATAGCTTGTTATCACCGTTGCATTATAGCAGAAGCGTGCTGAAGTTACTGCATGTGTTGGGGGGGCTTCCACAGCGTGCGACGGGGCAACCACCGCGGAACATGCTGGCAATAGTGGTGATAGTCCGCCCCATATAAACGAGTCAGGCGCGGTTCATCCAACGCCGTCACCACCCACAGCGAGAAGGCGAAGATCACCACCGCCCAACTTAACATATAGTCGGACAGCATGAACAAGCCTTCGCCGACGAGGATCAACACCACGCCCAACTTATAGGGGTTGCGTAACCGTCGGTAAATGCCACGGATGCTCATAATTGGGCGCGGGGTTTGTACTGCGTTGGGGGTGGAGGGGCGGGGGCGCATGAAGAGCCACAGCACTTCTGTCACCATCCATAAGCCGATTGCACCCGACGTGATGCCCAGCACCCGCAACGGGACGGTCAACTGCTCCAACCATGCGGGCAGGCTTGCCATTCCATATCCGAGCCATAATCCAAGGGGAATGAGGACGGTCAGGGTGAAGAAGTGGGCAAGGCTAAATTGCAAGCGTGGCATGGGCGGGTTACTCGACGGTTTTCTAAGTGCGAAGCGTATGCTACAGCACAGGAGAGCAAAATGGTATAGGTACTACCAACCGTTTCGTGTGACATCTGTAACTTCGGCAGGTTTTCAGGGGTGATCTTGCAGTAGATTCGGTATGTGGTAAAAATAAACGTAATTAAAATAATAGAATGGTGGTGGGCAATGTCAATAATATGGACATCTAACGGACCTTACGTCCTTTCTGGCTATAGTAGTGAAGCGGATCTTGAGCGTGCCATAGTCCAAGTGAAAGCGGATTTGTTTGGTAGCAACAGAATTTACCTCGATGTCAAAAGAAAAATCGGCAAGAAAGGCGACCAAAGAAATATCCCCGATGGCTACTTGATTGACCTCAATGGACGTAAACCAGGCTTGTATGTGGTTGAAAATGAACTTGCCTCGCATGACCCATTACGGCATGTTGCTGTACAACTTTTGGAATTTTCGCTTTCATTCGCGTCCGAACGGCGCAGGATTAAGACTATTCTACTTGACGCATTAAATACGGAGCCAATTTCAAGAAAGTTATGCGAAGAATTTGCAGCAACCCGTAACTATCAAAACCTCGATCACATGCTTGAGGAACTGGTTTTTGATGCGCCGTTCGCTGCATTGGTGGTGATTGATGAAATGTCAGACAAACTACAAACTGTACTCGCCGAGAAATTCCGATTTGGCGTTGAAGTGCTGCAAATCTCACGTTACGCACATAGTAACGGAGATGTAATGTATCAGTTTGAGCCTTTTCTAGCGGGTCTAAACGAAGATTTGCCTATACAACCACTAAACGACAACACTCAATCTCGTATCCTAGATGTTGGAGAGTTTGATACGATTGTCGTGCCTGCCCGATCAGAAACTTTTCAGGAGACTTTCCTTGGTGAAAATCGCTGGTATCAGATACGCATTCATGGCACGATGCGCCGACAAATAAAACACATTGCTGTATATCAGGTGAGTCCTATTTCGGCTATAACTCATGTGGCACCCGTTAGTTCTATAGAACCGTGGAAAGATACAGGAAAGTTTGTGGTTAATTTTTCTGAACCAGCTAAGGAGATTGAACCGATTAAACTTGTTGCAAAGGGGCGTGTCAAAGCCCCGCAAAGTATTCGCTACACAACACTAGAGAGGCTTCAATCTGCCAAAACATTAGACGACGTGTGGTAATCGCACACGCCCCACACTGGGGGCGTGTGCAACTTATTTTTTGATGATTACCAACCGCGCCCGGCCATCTTCTGGATTTCTGGCATGGTGCTAACGTTGATGCCGACCATTGCCTCACCCAAGCCACGACTGACCTTCGCCAGAATATCGGGGTTGTTGTAGTGGGTGGTTGCCTCGACGATGGCTTTCGCACGCTTGGCGGGGTCGCCACTCTTGAAGATGCCACTGCCCACGAAAACGCCATCCACGCCCAATTGCATCATGAGCGCAGCATCAGCTGGGGTAGCAATCCCGCCCGCAGCAAAGTTCACCACAGGCAAACGCCCCAAGCGACGGGTTTCCTCAATGAGGTGGAAGGGCGCACCGATCTCTTTAGCAAAGGTGAATAACTCGGATTCATCCATGGCAACGACTTGGCGGATTTCCTTGTGAACTTGGCGTGCATGGCGCACCGCTTCGACCACATCGCCAGTGCCAGCTTCGCCCTTCGTGCGGATCATTGCCGCCCCCTCGTTGATACGGCGGAGAGCCTCTCCCAGGTTACGACAACCGCACACAAACGGGATGGTGAACACACGCTTATCAATGTGGTTTTCTTCGTCAGCAGGGGTCAAGACTTCGCTTTCATCAATGTAGTCAATGCCCAGTGATTGTAGAATTTGCGCCTCAACAAAATGCCCGATGCGCGCTTTTGCCATCACGGGAATGCTGACCGCGCTAATGATGCCGTCGATCATGTCCGGGTCGCTCATGCGTGCCACGCCACCCTGTGCGCGAATATCCGCCGGCACGCGCTCCAACGCCATCACCGCAACTGCCCCCGCATCCTCTGCGATCTTCGCTTGTTCGGGGGTGACAACATCCATGATGACCCCGCCCTTGAGCATTTGTGCCAGACCACGCTTTACGGAATCACTCCCTTGTTTGGAGTTGGTATGATTGTTTTGACTCATGATAATTTCTCTTCCACTGAAGTTGCTATCTTGTTTTATCCGTCCTCAAAGAGTAGCGGACTGCCTAAAAAGTGGCTATATCCTACTATGACCAATTCAGTTAAAGAAGAGGGTGAGCCTTAACCAGCGCCCGCTTGGCGGTGTCACGCACGCGCACACGGTCGTCCAGTGGCACCGTGTGACGCTGTTGTAACGTCAAGGGCGAAGCGACAGGTATTATCGAATTAGCCGTGTGGACGGATATGTTCCCCATTGGTATTCCCTCTCACAACCCGCGCAGATGACACACGAGCGGGGTCTTGCCTCCTCCTTCGTTCTTTACGCAACAACCCGCGCTAGGTAGCCTACGAAGCATTGCAAATCAACGTATCTGTAACGAAAATGAAGGTCATTTTATCCGTTTAGGGGGTAGCCTCTCCATGTTGAACCGCTCGCTCGTGGCGCTTATCATCACGTTTGCCATCGGTGGGTTGACCGCTTGGCAACAAACGACCGCACAAACCAACCCTGCTTGCCCACCCGCACCGCTTCGTAATGGGGATGCGGTGACGTCGCCCGATGGGCGGTATCGGGTGCATTTTGAGTGTTGGGATGCTGAACAAACCCAATATGATGTTTACGCCACTGATCTACAAACTCAAGAGACTATCCTGCTGGGGCAAACGGCTATGGACTTAGCCACAGACAGCATTTATGTGTATGATTGGATCAGTGAGACCATGGTGAGTTTTCGCGCGGAGACAGGGGGAGGGACGTACAATTGGCGTTCGTTCTATGTGGCAGACGTTGCCGAGGCGGGTTCATTGACCGAGCTGGCGCGCGACTATGTTTCGCGCCCACGTTATGAAACGTCACCCAAGCGGGTTGAGTGGTCGGTTGAAGATGGCATCGACCAAACGCTCACAGTTTATCAATACAATTTTGAGCGCGAAGCCCTGCAAGTTCTGTATAGGGGTGCGTGTGATCTGCGTGACGATCTTGGTTTAGTGACCAGTTGCCATATGGTGACGCCGAACTCGAATACCGCGTGGGTTGAAGCGCATGAGCCAACCCATTTGATCTTGAATCGTGGAGATTCCATCAGTGCCACCAAGCGGATTGAATTACGCGCCCTCCCACGAGGGGAGGTGATCTATGAGGTGGAAACACTGGGTGGGGGGCATGCTGAATGGGTCGCTGTCGATACCATCGCTGTTTATGAGCTTGCTTTTGATTTTAAGGCGCGTGGCTACGCGGGGTTGTTCGTGCGGTTTGAAAACGACGTCATCACACAACAAGAAGGATTTGTATTGCCTGTTGGGGAAAGCGTCCCTGCGCTCCCTGCATGGCTACGATGAGGGTTAACTAGCCAATGGACGATGAGACGAGCATCCAACCTGTTATTGACTCAATGCGCCACCTGCTAAACCAACTTGAACTTTCTGCGGAGCACGAAGATGCTGGTCAATTTGTGGAGCGTCTTCGCCAATTGCGCAGGCTTAACCGCGCACTGTCACCCGTTGCCCCAGCTACTGCGCTCTTATTGAGCGAGGTCATTGAGGCTAGTTTATCAAGTGGGTTAGCCCTCACCCCCGATCTTTATCAACTGGTGCGTGAGTTGCTGAGCCTTCAACCCATTACTCCCGCCACTCGGGAGCGGTTGAGCCAGCTCATCCGCCAGTCCACCCACAAAGTGGAGTAGCGAGGTGGATTGCGCCCCGCTTGTGAACGCAAAATACGCCATTTTGTGTGTGGGTAAGTCCGCTTCTTTTGCCAACAGTGGCACCTGACCCTTGACGATGCATCGTCGCACTCACTGAACACGCCCCACCACCTGAATTAAGAATTTTTCCCATTTGACCCATGCCAACTTAAAACGCCTCAAGCTGAACGGGCTTGGTCTAAGTTTGGGCAATCGTGCGCTACAACGAATCCAAGCGACGCAATAGCTCGATCGTTTGTTTCTCTAATTCCCAAATCTCCAACCGCTGGCGCAGTTTGGTCAGGCGTTTCATGCGTGGGTAGCCATCTTCATACTCCTTCGCCCACTCGCGTGCAAACGACCCATCGCGAATTTGCTGGAGAGTGACCTCCATCAAACGCTCCAGTTTCAATTCATTGAAACGATCAATGCGACTAAGTAGCCCATACTGGGTGTGCGGGGCGGTGTCGAGCATAGCGTTCATCAATCCTTCTTCGCCCACACGCTCGAGGTAGTCCACAAACTCGCCCGACAGATACAGGTCGGCTAAAACGGCTTCGGGAGGGTAGCCTTGTTCAATCAACATAGTTGCTGCCGTGACCATGATGTGTTGAAAGGCGGGCAGGATTGCCTGCTCAATGAACAGGTCTAGCTCTGCCTCGCGCTCAAAATTAATTTCAATCGCCCCCGCTTTTAACGACCCTAATGCTCCCGCCAACGCCAAGACAATATCCCAACAATTTCCGCTGGCATCTTGCCCAACCGAGACAAAGCTGTAGAAGCCCTTCCCCGTCAAGTAGCGTTTACGCGCGTAATCCCCCAGTGTGCGCGGGGCAATCAACCCGACATCGACAAAAGGGGGTGCTTCAATATAACCAAAGGCAACGTTATATGCGCTCACGAATACCAGCGCATCGTTGCGCTGTAAATAGGGAGCCACGTGTTCGAGGTAAACGGTGGGCATCACTTCATCTGGAATGGTCATGAGCGCGATATGCGTGGCCTTGACGGCATCGCTAATCGAATACGCCTCAAACCCATCTTGAAGTGCCTTTTGGCGGGTTTGGTCTTGTCCGTCGGCGCGGGTGCCCACCAAGACTTCGACCCCGCTATCACGCAGGTTCAAAGCAAGCGGTTGCCCCATGTTCCCATAACCAATGACGGCAACTTTCTTGCCCACCAAAAAACGAGGGTCGCTGTCTTGCTCGTGATAAACAACGGTCATATCATCTCTTTCAAGTGTGCCACCCACACTGGCAGGTCACTGCCGGTCAGTTTGTAGTCGTAACGGGTATACAAGCGCAACGAGCGATCGTTGGATTGTTGTGTGTTGACGGTCGAGTAGAAAATCTTCCTACGCTGAAAATAATATAACATATCTTGAAGCAATCCTGCCCCAATCCCGCTGCCTTGCCAATGGGGGTGAACAGCTAACCGCGCCAAATGGCAGGAAGAATGGTTGAGGGTGGTGAGCTGATAGCCGACGGGTTGACGGTCGATGTAGAGAATGCGGTTATAGTGGCTCGTGCGGATTGCCGCGCGAATTTCACGCGGTTGCATGTGCCACGGTGGACCAAAAGCCTGTTGGTCAACTTGAACCACGTCGTCTAAACGTTCGAGCGAAATCGGTAACAACTGCAAATCAGGATGGGGTTGCGGGTCTGCCACTGCGCTGCGGAGTCGCTCTAGGGTGACAATCTCCTCAACCCAGCGAAACCCACATTGTGTCAGAATAGGGCGTAGCCAATCCCGTATGATGAGCGAGAAAACGCTGTGTAGACCGTTCTTGCTTTCTTGTAACATCACCTGCTCAAACAGATGCTGAAGCGCGTTGCGTGGTTGATGGTCGTCACTGGCAACCATGAAGCGCAACCAACATGTTCCCTGCATCATTTCTGACAAGCCCAGCGCCGCAATGATTTGGTTCTGTTCCACACACACCCACACGCGCCCAAAGTCTTGAAACAAGTAATCGTCCAGACGTTGCCAGTCTAAATGATGGTGCGTGTGAAAGTTGATCTCGGAAAGGCGGCGGATGCCCGCGACATCTCGGCGATCACACGGGCGCACCCCCCAACGATGCGGCATCATTTTGCTGGATGGTCACGGTCAACGAATGGGCGAACAGTCAAGCTGAAGATCAAACACGCGCGACGATCCTTAAGGCGGGTGCGAATTTGGCTATCGAGAGTTTCTAATTCTTGGGTGGTGGTGATGACGGTGGGTAGCTTACGGACGTGGCGATGCTTGACGATCTGGAGCAACTTCTCCTTCACCCAACTTTTGTTCTGATCGACTGCCCCTAAATCATCCAAGATCAACAAGGGCGCGTCCTTCACCTGTTGAAAGCGTGCGTCAAAGCTGGTGGAGGAGTTGGGGCTAAAAGTCTGCCGTAGATAGTCCAGTAAATCCGCCACGTTCAGGAACATCACCTGCATGCCGTCTTGCTCACACTGGTTGCCAATGGCGGCGGCAAGGTGGGTCTTGCCCGTTCCGCTTGCGCCCAGCAACATCAACCAACCTTCTTTGCGTTGGGCAAACTCATGCGCCACCCCCAACGCCCGCTGAAGGTTTTGTGACTCGTCAGGGCGACAACCGCGTTGAACCTCAAACGTCTCAAAACGGTACGAGCCATACAACCGCAAATCCGAAAGGATCGTTCCTTGCTGTGGGCGGGAGTTGCGGTAATCTGGGGCATTCACCTTGTAACGATGCACCAATTCCTCATCCATGAGGCGGCTACGCAAGCGCGGATTGAGCGTTTCTAGCTCCACATTGGTGGTAATCACCGTTGGAAGTTTTTCTACATAGCGATGATTTAACAACTGGAAGAGTTTTTCTAATGCCCATCCACTTGGATTTTCTACCCCTAGATCATCCAAGATCAAAAGGTGGGTGGTGCGGATGCGCTCAAACAATGCATCGTATGACTCGCCTGCCTGTTCGCCAAAGGTGCTTCGCAGGTGATCGAGCAGGTCAGGCGCGGTCAGGAATAACACCACGTCCCCATGATCTAAGCGCGTGTTGCCGATGGCGGCGGCGAGATGCGTCTTGCCGCTTCCATAGCTCCCCTCTAGGAGAACCCATCCGCTAGGAGATTGTGCAAACGCTTGGCAATGCTCAACCGTTTCCCTAAGTGAACCCGGCAGAGCAAACTCGTTCCCATCGGTGGGCACATGAAAATTGTCAAAACGCTTGTCGGCAAAGGCATGTAGATTGCTGAGTTGGCGTAACCGCTGACGACGCTCCTCGTCATGCTCAACAGGGTAGTTGGGGCAACGGTAGACCTTGTTGAAGTCAGGATGGCCATAGGGTACATCTTCATCGTAAAAGCCCAGTCCATTGCAACGCATCTGTTGTGAAGGCATACCGCATAAACGGCAGGAGGGTTGATTAGTGTTGGATGAAGGAGGCATCCTCTCCGTGGATGTATCGTTGCTCATGGTGTTGTTCAGTACCTCGCCCAGTCGTTTCATCATTGCGTCCTTGTGTGCGCCACCGTTCCAAAATAGCGCGAATGTAATTCATGCTGCGTGCCTGTTGTTCAGAGGCAATCCGTATCGCGGACTCAATCCATCGAAGCGGATAGTGATCCTCTAAATCCTGCAGTGCCTCCCCCACCATCGGGGTGAGTAACCCAATTTCTTGCTCATATAGCCGAAAGATATTCGGGCGTGGGGGGAGCAACTCCACCGCGAGATCGGTGAACGGGTTGAAGGTCCCGCTCAAAATGTCCCGAGTGACTGCTTGCCCACGCGCACTATTGATAAGATACAATATACTTTGTGGTTGAAAAGGGGAACGCACGCCAAGCAAGATGTTGTGGGTGAGTGCGCTGTCCAAAGCGTGTTGCAAGACTACCTCTAGCGAACGCTCCCCCACCAGCGGGAGCAACGCCTGCTCAAGCAGTTCATGTGCCCGATACTCTTCCCAAGTTAAGTAAGGACGGTTGCTCCGCTGTTGCATTGCCCACGCGGTGAACAAAATCACCTTCAATTCTGCCACATCGTTCACCAGCGGGAGGACATCGCTAAAGAATTGTTGCGGCAGGAAGGTTCGGTGTGCCGTTTCACTCAAAAAACCGCTAAACGTCATGGGTCATTCCTCGTTATGCCATTGCGCTGAGATCATAGTTTTGACGGGTGCCATCCATGAAGCGGGTGATGGTTGGGTCGAAGTAGAGAGGGATGGTATCGGTGGGTCCGTTACGGTGCTTGGCAATGATGACATCCGCCTGATTGGGATTGTCTGCCGCCTCGTTGTAGACAATTTCTCGATACAGGAACATCACAATATCCGCATCCTGTTCAATTGAACCGCTCTCGCGCAGGTCACTTAGCTGCGGGCGTTTGTCTGCGCGCTGTTCAACTGCGCGTGAAAGTTGCGCCGCGCTCAAGAGGGGCACGTTCAGCTCGCGCGCAAGTTCCTTCAACTGACGACTGATATAGCTGATCTCTTGCACGCGGTTGTTCTCATAAGACCCGCCCGCGTTCATCAACTGTAAATAGTCCACAATGACAAAATCAAGACCGTGTTCATATTTTAAGCGTTGGCACTTGGTGCGTAGTTGTAAGGGGGACAGGGAGGGGGAATCATCAATGAAGATTTTGCGCGTGCTCAGTCTTCCGATTGCCTCCACCAACCGCCCATACTCGTGATTGTCGATCTTCCCCAAGCGTAAGTTCTGCATGTTGATGCCCGTCTCCATGGCGATCATCCGCTGGACAAGCTGTTCCACGCCCATTTCTAGCGTGAAGATGGCAACATTGGCGTTGGCTAAAGAGGACATATTCATGGCAACGGTGAGCAAGAAAGCGGTTTTACCCATGCCCGGTCGTCCTGCAAAGATGATGAGGTCGCTCCGTTGAAAGCCCCCCATGAGCGCGTCCAGCTTCTTGAAACCGCTTGGAATCCCCATCCCGTTCTGGTGATGGGTCATCATCGTTTCCAGTTGCTCAAAATACAGGTTGGTTGCCTCGCGCATGGAGATGATGTCGCGTTGCTGACGGCGTTCAGAAATCCTAAACAGGGTGGTTTCAGATTCGCTCAAAACGTCCTCAACCGATTTCTGCCGATCCAACGCCAATTGTTTGATGACATCGGATGCTTCTAACAGGCGACGACGCACAGCATCGCGCTCGATCAAGCGCGCATACGTTTCAGCATAGAACGCGGTGGGGGTGCTACTAATCAAGGTGGAGATGTACGCATCCCCGCCAATCTTGTCTAACTGACTGTGCGCCATCAGCTCATCATTGAGGGTGATGCGCTCGATCAGCTCGCCCCGTTCAGCAAGCCGTAAAAGTGCCTCCCAGATGTAACGGTGACGCACCAAAAAAAAATCTTCAGCTTTTATAAACGAAGCCAAATTCGGAAAGACCGTTGGATCGATCAGCACCGAGCCGATCACAACTTGTTCTATTTCTTCGTTGTAGGGTATCGAGTCAAATTCTGTCATGGTTGTGATTTTTGCCAAGCTAATAGAAGAAAAGACGTGCCATTCACAAGAATGGACACGCCTCTTTTGGACTTCCTAGAATTGCAAAAAGACGCTATTCGTGGTTAATCTTCGTCTTCGTCTAGGTCAATTTCTAGGCTATTCACGAAATTCTTGAACGGATCTAGCCCTTGATCGTCTTTCGCAAACAATTGAGGGATGGATGGGGTTGAGGCAACCTCCTCCGCAACATCGCCCTCAAGCTCATCTTGGGTTTGGGTTGAATCCTCATGCTCGACACTGGCTTCTGGTTGAATGCTGGCGCGGTCCATCACCAACTCAGAAACGAAAATAGGTGCCTTCGCGCGGATAGCAACCGCAATGGCATCACTTGGGCGAGAGTCCACTTCTAGGCGTTCGCCGTTGTAATCAATCAAAATACGGGCATAAAAGACATCATTGCGAAGATCGTTCACAAGGATGTGGACAATTTGCCCCCCCATCTCCTCAATCACATTACGCAGTAGGTCATGCGTCAGTGGGCGTTGTTGTTGGATGTCTTGCAGTTCAGCTGTAATAGCATCCGCTTCAAACGGTCCAATCCAAATGGGCAGATACCGATCATCATTTGTATCTTTCAAAATGATGATGCGATCTTTGGACATTAAGCTAACACGAATGCTGTCAATATTTACTTCGATCATATGACAGTGTGTGGAAACCTCAACGGTACGAAAACATTACTCTATAGTGGATTATACACCGAACCCATGCCTAATCAACTAATTTAGCATCATTAAATCGCAAGGTTCAAGTTGTTTTAATCGGCAGTTGTTGTGCTGGGAACAAGAATAACCTGCCCAATGCTCAACACATCTGGGTTAGCCAACTTATTTAAGGTCTGCAATTCGGTCACGGTTGTATTGTACCGTCGAGCAATCCCCAATAGCGTATCGCCGGATCTCACCGTGTATTCGCTCACATCGGTGGGTAGGTCGGTCGCTTGTGGGGTGGTTGGGGCATTAGCCGTTTCTCCTCCTGTGGCTACCTCCTCGCATGGGATGTTCAACACATCGCCCGGACTGATGATGGGGTTCTCGCCGGTGAGGGTGGGGTTCGCTTTGCGCAATTCCTCGAGCGTGAGGTCATTATTGAGCGCAATCCGATACAGGTTATCCCCCCGCACCACCGTATAATCGCATGTTGTTTGGTCTTCTGCCACAGCAGGCTCTGTGAGCATGGCTTGCGCTGGGGTGCTTTGCAGGGGTGCTGATACGGGCGTTGCCGAAGGCACGACGGTTGAGGTGGAAATCTCAACCGGGCTTAATCCAATGATCGAACTGGGGGGGACGGGGGTGGCGCTGGGTTGCGCGGTGCCTGTACCTACCCCTTGTGCCAACGCTACGAAAACGGTGGGGGTGGCGTTGGGGATGGGGGTTTTCGTTTGGGTGGGCGGCAAAATGGTGATGGCAGGAAAGGCAGAAGTTGCTGTTGCCAAAAGCGTCATGGGTGCGACAGCGGAAGAGGTGGTCGTCTGAACAACAGTCTCAACCAAGATAGCCATGTCCGCTTGGGTGGGAGTTGCATTGGCACCCATGGCAACCACTGCGCCGCTGGGCGTAAAGGTTGCGAAACTATCCGATTCAATGGGTTCAAAAGTGGGACCCGCTTGACGAACGCAACCCACCATAAATAACAACATTAAAACCCCAAGAGCAATTTGAAGGCGCATTGACCATCTCCTAACCAAACATCCAACAGGCACTGCCAATTCTTTAAGCATACTCAACTTAGGCACACTTTGCACGCTACAAGTTTTAAGATTGTATAAGATCACTTACGGGATCGTAAATTCCCCCACATTCACCCATTTCTCGACGGGGGCGAAGGGACTGGCTTGGACGGGCAATAAACTGGGGTTCGCCCAATCGTAGATCCCCAGCGAAACCTGATAACGCCCTGTGCCTAAATCACAGGGGAGCGTCAACAGTCGCTCATCGAGATACACTTGCCCCGCCACCCATAAGTGCGACTCGGTATAAGAGAGGGGCGCGTCGGTGCGTGCCAACACTTCTCCCCACTCACTGCGCAATGAAAGCGTCATGCTATACCCATATCCCATCTCAATGGGCGTTTGGGTTCGCCATAAGGTGCGGAAGGTGAGGGAATCGCATGCTTTCCATTCAGGTGCAGTACCGCTTACCGCGAGCAGTTCTATTTGATCGTCAATCGTTGCTATCACCTCAAATTCTTCTGGCAACCGCTCATAGCGCGTCAGCAAAAAGGGGATGCCATCGGGGCTTGTCACCGTCCGATCATAGCTCAGGTAGGCAGTTTGCCACTCTGCCATGAGGTCGGTGAGCTGACTGGGACGCTCCACCATCGTGATATGCCAAAAACGCTCGGCACGAGAAGCAAGAAAGTCTTCAATAGATGGCTCAAAACTTTCGAAAGTTTCCACAAAATGCGGGGGGCGCGTCACCTGAATGTAGTCTACGACTGCGCCATCGGACACGAAGCCCTCGCTCGCCAAGTACAATACGTCGGCATCATCCACCCCGTCCAAAAGCCACTGGCGAATGTGTAGGTTTGCCCATGCGTTATGAGTCTCCACCAGAACAGGGGTATCTTCGATGTAGTTGGTGGGCAAGATATTGATCGGGGCGCGTTTGGCAAAGATTGCGAGGCGTTCTAAAGCCAACCCGTTCACATACTCCGCCCCCCACACTTCACAATCTTGATCGCTAACGGTTTGGTGGCTTTGATAGAACAGATACCGCTCATAACATTCTGCTCGCAATCGCTTAGATTGATCCCACACCGATTCTGCTACTGTCATGTAATTGCTGTAGACGAACGCCACCAAAGCCAACGCCAATGCCAACCCATTGAGATTGACCAACGTTGTCCGCATGAGGTGGGTTGGGTGGGTGCGCCATTCGTCCCATACCAGCAAGATTAGCCATAGCCACCCCACCCAATAGTATACGGTGGCGGCTTTGTACCAAACCTTCATGGCGGAGGCGATCCCTTGCGGGTACGAGTCCGGGCGGTTCAACGAGATGAGCAGTGCCGTCGTGAGGGTATAGCCTGCGATTGGTATCCAAATATCCAACAGGGTGCGACGTTTTTCACCGCGCACGAGCCACGCAAAATTAATCACCCCCAGCACCAACCCAGCCGTTCCCACCCATACCGAGCGGTGGAAGTTGGCGGTTTGGGTGTAGAGCGTGTTGCCCACAAACCCAGCAAGGTAGCGCACAATCACGCTGAAGTTGGGGGAGTGGATGATAAACTCACGTTCGGCGTTGGCACTTGTGCCCAGCGTCACCCCTGCCAAGCGCATGTAGGTTAGCAAGCTGGCAAGCGCACACCCCACCCAAATCACCAAGACCCAGCGATGCTTTGGATACACGCGCCAAATTACCCAAGCGAACAATCCCCATAACACAATGCCGTTGCCATTCGAGA
>CAIRDJ010000016.1 GCA_903877335.1 uncultured Chloroflexota bacterium
GCGCAGCGCACGCTGGGCTATGCGGTGGAAGATGGCTTGGCGTATGGGCTTGAGGCGATGGTGGAGGTCGAGGGGACGGTGATTCAGGTGGTGAGTGCCTACGTCCACAAGCCAAAACTCCACCTGAGTCAGTTAGCGGTGCGCCGCAAGATGCGCGATACCACCCTCAACGCGCTGTTACACACCGCCCAAACCGCCCAGCACCCCTTGCTCATCATGGGTGATTTCAACATGTCGGATTTATCCAGCGATTATCGACAGCTGTCTGAACACCTTCACGATGGATGGCAAGGAGTGGGCTATGGGTTTGGCTTCACCGCGCCCAACATTCGCCTGCTTCCGCCCTATGCGCGGGTGGATTATGTTTGGCATTCTGACCACTTTAAGGCGGTACACGCGCAAACACAGCAAACCACTTGTGGGGATCATCTACCGCTGGAGGTGGGCTTCACGCTGTCGTGATGGTGTGGGAGTGAAGGGCAGGATGAGCAATCACCCTGCCACGATGAATTTTCTACGCTTCGAGGGTTGCGTTCAAAACGATTTCTGCTGTGCCACCGTTGTACAACTTGCTGATGGGGCAACCGTTCTTAGCAGCTTGAGCGAGTTCTTGAAACTTCTCTTCAGAAATATTGGGGACAACCGCCACCACGTCCAATTCAATCTTGCTGATCTCAAAACCACCCGTTGCCGCGGGGGTGAGATGTACTTTAGCGGTGGTTTCAATGCTGGTTGCGGGAAATTCGTTGCGTTCTAGCCCACCACTGAAAGCCATGCTGAAGCAACCTGCATGCGCGGCGGCAATCAATTCTTCGGGATTGGTGCCGGGTTGTTCTTCAAAACGTGTAGAGAAAGAATAAGCCCCTTCAAACGCACCACTTGCCAATTTCATGGTGCCGTTCCCACTCTTTAGACCGCCTTCCCAGCGTGCGCTTGCGTGACGAATTGCCATGAGACACTCTCCTTGTTGGTTGGTTTTAGATTCAAGTTTGGCATCAAGTTTTGCCCATAACATGATAGCGTACCTGTTGGGATTTGAACGCCCATCACTCATCCTTCGCTCATGTTGCGCTTGACCACTCCCTTGAGCGTTTGTAAGATAATATGCATTCAAACAGGATTGCGTCATGAAAACCTCCCTCCGCCCTTCTGATACCCTATGGGTGTTACTGCCTGCGTTGCTAGTCGGTTTGGGAACAGGATTATTCGTGCTGTTCTTTCGGCGCTCAATAGAGTTTGTGCATCATTATTGGTACGACACCTTCAGCGCGGGGTGGGTGGCAAGCACCCTCACCCAACTCAACCTAGACCCACGTTGGCATGCTGCCATCAGCTTAGGGCTTGCCGGTCTCCTCATCGGTTTGTTGACGCGCTTCCTCCTCACCCCTGATAAATATCACGGGGTTAGTAACTTGATCGTGGCAACCGCCGTGGGCGGGGGGAAGTTACGCTTTCGCGAGATGCCCATCAAAGCAGTCGCCTCCGCCTTTTCGTTGGGGGCGGGCGCGTCACTTGGACCCGAAGACCCCAGCGTGCAAATTGGGGCGAATTGGGGATCTTTCGTGGGGACGTTCCTACGCCTGCCAGAGGTCAACGTGCGCCTGATGGTGGCGGCGGGGACGGCAAGTGCGGTGGCGGCGGCGTTCAACGCGCCCATTGCGGGGGTGTTCTTCGCCATCGAGGTGATCCTCGTCGGGGAGCTGGCGGTCACAAGCTCGGCGGTGGTGATGCTTGCTTCGGTGATGTCTGCGGCAGTGGCGCATGCTTTGCGTGGCACCAACCCGATCTTGGGGAATTTGACCTATGAGCTAGGCAGTCCGTTAGAACTCCCCTTGTTCATGATCTTGGGGATTATATTGGGCGGGGTGTGTTGGGTGACGATCCGCTGGTATGACCGCATCTCCCAGATTCTGCACCGCGTCC
>CAIRDJ010000017.1 GCA_903877335.1 uncultured Chloroflexota bacterium
ACTTGGTTATGCCCATAGCGTTGCAGAATTTCGTAGGCACGAGAAGCAGCATCTTGTGCCCGTTCAGTAAAGCGATCAAACCGAATCATCGGTAGGTCATCCTCAAGGTAACTACGTTTTCATTCATATTTCTATAACCATACCGCAAAAAGATAAGCAAAGCATATGCGTTCCATACGAAAACAATAGAATTCCAACGACAGCAACCACGCAACTCTAAACTGCGTTCGGTAAGGTTTAACTCCATAGCCAATTTGTCAACAAGGGCGCTGAGTTTGAATAATTTTGCAAAATGTACGTGTTCACTTTGCCAGCGGAGACAGCACTTCATGCGGCGCATAGCCTCCCGTGGGGCGTGGGAGGACTCTGCGCGCCCTCATGCTTCACCGCAAGTGGGGGCGGGAGCAACTTCGTTGGGGCGTGCCTGCAGTGCAATGGCGAGATCATACGTCTGGCGGTTGCGAATCACCTGCATGGTGACCGTATCACCCGGACGAGTATTGACCACCAAGTAGTTCACCAATTCATCCATACTGCGAACTGCTACCCCATTGACTGCAATGATGATGTCTCCCCCCACGCATACCGTGCGATCACGTACCTCAATCAGTTGGTTGCCCCCCACTAGCCCACCGCGCTCAGCAGGTGAATTTGGCGTGACCGAGCCAACCATGACACCGTATTGAATGGGCAAATTGAGAGATTCTGCTAAACCTGCCACCCCCAAGCCATCTTCACTGGACATGGCAGAAATACCCAACCACGCATATTCCACCTTTCCGTTGGCGATCAAGTCAGGTGCGACGCGCTTTAAGGTGGAGGAAGGCACAGCAAAGCCCACGCCCTCAAATACCCCCGACTCACTTCTAATTGCGGTTGTCACCCCAACCACCTCCCCGCGCGAGTTCAAGAGCGGACCGCCAGAGTTGCCGGGGTTGATGTCTGCATCCACTTGGATGATCGACGGGTTTTGAAATCCGCCGGGACCAGTCGAATTAATCAACTCGGCAGAGGGCAACTGTCGCCCTTTTGCGCTGATGATCCCCACCGTCATGGAGCTAGTCAAACCGAAGGGGTTGCCAATCACGATGGCGCGTTCCCCCACCCGTGTCGTGTCGGAATCCCCTAATGGAATGGGGTACAAACGATCAAGCGTGGTATCCACTTTCACTACTGCCAAATCGCTGAAGGTATCCACCCCCACCACAGAAGCCGTGGTGACATAGCCATCATGGAAGGTGATGCGCACAGTTTGGGCATCCAGCACAACATGGGCATTGGTGACAATATGCCCGTTCAAGTCATAGATGAAGCCCGACCCGTTGCCGAAATCTTGTGTGCCAAGTTCCGTCTGTTCGCTCACCACTTCCACAAAGACCACCGAGCGGGTTAAACGTTCATATAAATTCGCCAACAGTTGATATTCGGCATCTGCGGAGGCAATGACCTGTGATGAAACGGGCGTGGCAATCGGTTGGGTTTGGTTGGTGAGCTGTGCCAGTGGCGTGCTGGCAACCAACACGACGGGAATAGGTCGCCAGTTGGGGGCACAAGCAACCAGCAACCACACTAGCCACACCAACTTAAGTTGTTTGTGGTTCATCAGGGGTCATGATCCTCATCAGCCATTAAAAACTTTTGCGCAACTCTTCAATCAACTGACGCTGCTTGTCCGTCAGGCGTTCAGGCACAGTGATTAACACCCGCGCGTACAAATCGCCCGATATATTTTTCTGCTTGAGATTGGGCATCCCTTTTCCACCCAACCTTAACTTCTTGCCGGATTGGGTTCCTGGAGCAATTGTGACCATGACGGGGCGTTCAAAGGTTGGAACTTCAACCTTCCCCCCCAACAAAGCGGTGAACATATCTACGCGGATGTCACAGTATAGATGATCCCCCTCGCGTTCAAACTGGGTATCATTCTCAACCTCGATGACAAGGAGCAAATCGCCAGTGCGCCCGCGCCCCATGCTCGGCTCTCCTTCTCCCACCAGACGCACCTTGGTGCCGTTGTCCGCCCCGCGTGGAATGTTGACGTTGATCCGTCGCCCATCTTTGGTGATGGTGCGTTGGGCACCGTGATAGGCTTCGTAAAGACTGATCTTGACTGCGTGTTCAATGTCGTTCCCGTTGAAGTCTGCACCCATATTGGATTGTCTTCCGCGAGTGACGTTGCCAAAGATCGAGCCAAGAATATCATCAAAAGATCCGTTCTCGCCAAATTCCACATTGACGCGCCCTTGTTGTTGCCGCGCGAAGGGATTGCCGGAGAAGGGCACGCCCCCCCCATACGGGTTCCCCCCGGCGTATTTAGCGAAGTCTGCGCCATACGCATCATATTGGCTACGCTTTTCGCTATCGCTTAGCACTTCATACGCCTCATTGATCTCTTTGAATTTCTGCTCGGCTTGGGGGTTATTGGGGTTCGCATCGGGATGATACTGTTTTGCCAGTTTACGGTAAGCCGTTTTCAGCTCTTTTTCGGTGGCACTACGGTTCACTCCAAGTAGCTGATAATAGTCCTTGTTCGCCATGTCCTCGTCCTCGAAATCAAACAAGTGTGATTTTTATACAACCTTGCCCTTCAGTATAATTGAAAGTCGTAAGAAACATGAAAGAGGTTATGAAACTTCACTAAATCATTCGATCCGCCTCATTGAAGAGTTCATCCACCCACCCCGTCACGTCATAGGTGGCAGTGCCATCAGTAGCCGTATAACCAAACATCACCAAGTGCATCCCGAACGCTCGCAGAATGGGCGCGGTGCGGGTAGAAGGTTCAGCAAGCAATTTCTCATAGATCATCTGTTTGGTGGGCGTGGGCAAAACATGCCCACTGTCCAACTTCAAAACCTCGAGCAAGGTGACAGAATCGGTACACGCTTCAATAGCTTGCGAGAATTGCTCCGCCAGTTGGGTATAGCGTTCATGGGCACGGTGGCGCATGGGGTCTTTACGCAAGGCGATCAAATCTTGTGCCAGTTGTCGCGCGTCCATCTTTAACGCCCAGTCCAGTCGCGCAGGTACAAGAAATCATGCCCGATGGTGCGGTCGCTCACCTTAGCAATGTTGGGCATGGTACGCTTGTAGTGGTTCGCCTTCACCCGTCGCCACACATGCAACACAAAATCATGGGGGAACCCTTCGGCAACCGCCTCATCCACCGTGTACCGCTCATCCACCAACAAGTAAAGCAACTGATCGACGGCATC
>CAIRDJ010000018.1 GCA_903877335.1 uncultured Chloroflexota bacterium
TGCCAGCCCCAACTGAGGGCACTCACCGAGCCTTCTCCCAAGCGCGAGGCAAGGTTATTCATCAAGGTGAAGTTGAAGTAGAACACGCCTAAACCGGCAATGCGTGGCAACATCAAGCGCACCACTAACCACAGTCGCGCGCTACGGAATCCGAAAGCCAACTTCCAGCGGGCACCAAAATGGAACAATGCCGGCACTTGCACCAAGAAATGTAAGCACGCCCCCAACACAGCTCCCCATGCAATCCCATAAATGCCTAGCGTCGGAATGAGGTAAACCACTCCGAACAAGATGCCCAAGTCAAACATAATCGGAGCAAGCGCGGGTGAAAGGAAATGGTTGTGGCTTTGTAAGATGCCTTGGATGATTCCGCTGATCGAGAAAACCAGCGTACTTATCAGTAAGATGCGCAACAAGGTGACGGTCTGGAGTTGAATATCTGGGGGGAAACCCGGTGCATACACCACTCCCACTAACCATGGAGCAATGGCAAACGTCAGGGCGCTGAGAATGAGTGCGGCTAGAAAAACGGTGTTGATGACATGACTGGCGACTTCCCATGCGTCTTCGCGTTTGCCTTGCCCCAACAAGCCACTGAAGATGGGGATGAAGGCAAACCCCAACGATCCCCCAGCAATCAAGGTGACGATTAGTTCTGGGGCACGGTTTGCCGTTACGAAAGCGTCGTATTCATAGCCCACCCCGAAAGTACGCGCAATGATGAAAGTTTGTAGCAGGCTGATGGCTTTTGCTGTGGCAAAGGCGAGCGCAACCACCGCAGTTGAGCGTGCAATCCGTGAAGAAGTTTGCTGTTGATTTTCCATTTATCCTACCTGTTCAAGAGCGTCAATGGCGGCTTGATAGCGTGCGTTCTGTTGAATAGCTTGGCGATAGGCATTCTGTGCTTGTAGGGTATCCCCTTGTGCTTCATACGCCTTTCCTTGCCAGTAGTGTGTTTCCTCAACAAATCCATTCCCCAGCGTTTGTAAGTTACTATTGATGAGGGCGGTCAAGTCGCTAATCCGTTCCGTTTCATAGTAGGCGCGGAAGGGTTCAAATTGATACCACAACATCCGCCATGGCAAATTCAATTGGCGCGCTTGGTCAAAAGCTGCTGCTGCCGCTGGAAAGTTGCCGAGCAAACTATTCGCCGTCCCTAAATTAAACCAAGCAAATCCGTTTTGGGGGTTTTCTCTGGCTTCTCTTTGTGCTGTTTCCAACGCTTTTAGATAGCCCCCCTCCACAGTAGCCAAGTCCCCTAAAAGGGTCGTGACAGTGGTTTCTTGCTCATCGGTGAAATAGACTATCAAGGTGCGGTTGAACGCCTGCCAGTTACGATCCAATTCCAGATAAGGCACCGCTAACCCGTCGGGACTTGGGATATAGGTGTCCATCACGTAGAATGATCCGATAGAATCATCATAGCCCACCAGCGTTTGATAGTGTCCTAGCCAATCATTTCCCTCGGGCGCATAACCTAGCTCAATCATAATGGGGAATCCCCCAGCGATAAGTTGCTTCAACAAGTTAACCGAACCCCCAATCCGATAGGTGGCGTTCACCCCTGTTTGGTTGTTGACGAAAGCTTCAATCTCTTGGGGTGAAACGTTTTTGTCTTCGCGGTTCCCCCGTAGGTAGTTTTGAGCGTAGCTTTGATCCTCCAACCAACCGAAGTAACTGAGGGACATGGTGACGTTTGCTGGTCCACAGTTGTTCCATGTTTGCTTGGTGTAGGTGAAACCGTGATTACGGGCTTTAGACGGAGCGGAAGACACCAATTGCACACCACTCAACGCGGAGGACTCCGTCACCTGGGGGAGGCTCGTGGCGGTAGCGATTGGGGGCGCGGTCAGTGTGGGGATGGGGGTGACGGTAGCGACCTCCGTAGGTGGAAGCGTTGCCACTGGTTCAGGCGTTTGTTCCGCAAGAGTTGGCGTTTGCACGGGGCTACCCAATAATTCCTCTAGGGAGATGCTATTTTCTTGTGGAATGGGTGTGGGTAAAACTGCATCGTTAGCGGGGCGTGGGGGTAACAGCACCTTCAGGATGGGGAACTGTTCCGAATAGTACACCTGATAGCGGGGGGGCACAACCTCGCGAAATGCCCAACCGCCCCCGATTATGCCCAAAACCAATAAGATGAGAAACATCAGGGTAGCGAAAATAACCCACCGCAGGATGCTAGGTGGGGGCGCAATGTCCTCATACTCAAGATGTTCTGCGGTTTGGTTAGAAGGCTTGGGTTTATTTTCAGACACAGTATCAATCTCCTGTGGAAGTCAAAAGGACTGACCATTGCGGTCACTTGCAGTCTTAAAGCGCACGTCTCAGTGTTGCACGTAAGTTGCTGAATTTGACCTGTCGATTCACCAACGTTCACGGCAAGCGCACCTTATGCTAAATTATGGTTGCAACACGCGAAGGTGTCCATGCAAACTTCTGTCCCTTCGGATGTTCATTGTTGTTTGATTAGATCACCCAAAGGAATAGCCTCCATGTGGACGATTGAGCTACATAGCCACACGCATTACTCAAAGGATTCGGTCGTGAAGTTTGAGACGATTCAACATATTTGCCACCAACGCCACATTGATAAGATTGTCATCACCGACCACAACACCGCCGAAGGGGCATTGGCGTTTCAAAAGATCGCCCCGCAATTGGTGATCGTTGGCGAAGAGATCATGACTACCAAGGGGGAGTTACTAGGCTATTTTATGCAAGAAACCATCCCCGCGGGGTTGACACCCAAAGACACCATCCGCGCCCTACGTGAGCAAGGGGCAATCATTAGCGTTTCGCACCCATTTGATGAGCTACGCAAAGGCGCGTGGTTTGAGCATGACCTGCTCGAAATCATTCACGAAGTGGATGCCATCGAGACATTTAATGCGCGGTGTGTGGTTGACCGTTACAATGACCGTGCAAAGGCATTTGCCAAACAACATGGATTGTTGGGGACGGTGGGGTCTGATGCGCATTTGCCGCAAGAATATGGAATGGCTGTGGCGCGGGTGCAACCGTTTCAAACGCCACAGGAATTCTTACAGGCGTTGCAATCTGCTACTACCCAAGAACACCTTAGCCCATCTTATGTCCATGTGGGTAGCAGTCTTGCCAAGTGGTCACGCAAGTTAAATCTTATCCCCCAACCACGACATTAAGTCACTTAGGGGGTCATGGTATGGCGTGAATCCTCGTGAGGAAATCGTGGGCGATTTGTGCCACAACGAGTGGGTTGGTTTCGTCTTCAATCACCAAAGTCAGTGCGATCTGCTCGCCATCGGTCATGACGGCATAGCCACTAAACCAGACATAGCTCGCGTTGCCGCTGTAGCCGATTCCAACCATGCCCCCCACTTCTGTCTCTAATTCCCAATTGAGCGATTGGAGTGCCCCCTTTTGTAAACTCTGGTTCAACTGCGTTCGCATGAATACCGCGTTTTCGCCACTTAAAAATGCCTTTGAAGTTTGCAAAGGGGAAAAGGGTTGCCACAATTCTCCATCATGGGAGGTTGCCAACAGAAAAGCTGGATCATACGCATTTCCATTTTCGACGATAGCGGACATCAAGCGGTTCATGTGTAGCGGAGAGGTCGTGAGCGTTCCTTGACCGCTGAGGGTGTGCAGGATCCGTTGGGGCGATAACTCCACCAACCGACGGGGGATGGGCGTGGGCGCATTTTCAGGGGCAAACGGTTGCACGCGCTCATGAAGTTGAAGCAACTCTAGCTCGCTGATGAGCGGTTGCGGATAGCTTGACGAGAGCGCACTGATGAAGGGTGCGGGGCATCCCCAGTAGAAAGATTCAAGCAAGGTTAGGGTGGTACTGGGTGGGGGAACCAAACAACCAAGCTGGAGCGTGTCTACTTGAATGGGTTGATCTGCTTCTTCATACGCGGTGGTCAGGTTCACCTGTTCAAGCAGCGCGGAGATCATGAGCGGGAGCTGAATCATTCCCCCTGGTTGATAGTTTCCCTCTGCCACACGATCAAAGAAGGGATCATTTTCTGTATTGGTCAAGGCTTCCCAGTTCTGATCTAGTGTGTTGGGATCAATGCTAGGGAGGCTCAACCATGCCAAAACATCGCCATTCTGGGTGGATTGCACAATGCCCGCGCCAACACGTCCCTCCATCAAATCATAAAGCGTGGACTGCCAACTTGCGTCTAGTGTCAACTGAATATGGATGCCCTCGCGCAGGTTGAGGAGGTTGGTTTGGGCAAGGGGTTGGCGTTCTGCTACATTCATTAACAAGCTGTCAAAACGGGCTTCAATCCGATTTACCCCATACTGATGCGAAGCATAACCCAATAAGCTATAAGTAGCAGGCTCAAGATAGGTGCGGATTTGGTAACCACGTGGAATAGCACTGGCGGAGGATGCCAACAACGTGCCACGACGGTCAAAGATGCTCCCGCGTTGCACGCGCTTTTCGATCTCAACGCGACGAGGATTGTCGTCACGCTCGGTCAATGCCCACTGACGCACCGTGACAAACTGGGTGGTCATTAGCATATAGACCGCGAAGCTACCGATGAACAAAAATGTGAGGTTGCGTAATGCTTTTTCGATGGGCTTCATAACGGTTTTGTGGATGATAGCCTCAACAAGATTCCAAGCGCGACGAATGAGGTCAAGAGTGAACTCCCACCGTAGCTGACAAAAGGGTAGGTGACTCCGGTGAGGGGAACGAGCGTGATAATTCCACCGACAATCAACAAGCTCTGTATTGCCAATAGCACACTCAAGCCAGTTGCCAAAAGCGCGTAAAAGGAATGGTGAGCATGCTGGCGAGCAATCTTGAATCCACGCAGAACAACCGTCAACGTTAAGAGTAACAGCACCAATGCTCCCAACAACCCCCACTCCTCAGCGATCACGGCAAAGATGAAATCGGAGTGGGCAACGGGGATATAATCCGGGAATCCCAACGAAAAACCTGCGCCATATAACCCACCGCTGGCGATGGCAATCAGGCTTTGCACAATTTGGTAGCCGTTAGAATCCGCTACGCCCCACGGATTTAGCCAAATCTCGAAGCGCGTGCGAGCGGTGGCTATCGTCTCATACGCGATCCAACCACTTGCCAACGTGATGAAAACGGCGACTGCTATCAACTCCAAGCGGTGGGTGGCGGTGTAGAGCAGTAAGAGAAACACCACGAAGAAGACAATCGCTGTGCCTAAGTCCCGTTGCCAAACCAGCAATCCCAATGTGAAGGCGATCATCAAACTGGGCGGACCCAAAATGCTCAAGTCCAGCCGAAAGAACGTCTGGGCTTTGCTGGGTTGGTGCAGATATTCGCGGAGGTAGCTGGCACTGAAGGTGATTAAAATAATCTTGAGCGGTTCAGAGGGTTGAAAATACACCTGACGAAAGCCAAGCCACAAGCGAGGCGCGAACGCCAATCCAGAGGGATTTGTGCCCAGAAAGACAGTTGCCAATAGCAGCCCCAGCCCGGAAAAGAACAGCACATACTTGTACGCTTGCAACCACTTCAGCGCGTATGAATGATAAGTAATCCCCAACATCACCCCCATGCTGACGAACATCCATAATGCTTGGCGTGGTGCGAACGGAACAGACATCGACACGCTAATCCGAAAGATTGCTAACAATCCCCATCCGGTCATCAAGCACGCCACTGGGAACAGAAAAGGATCATGCGTGGGCAGGGCGCGTCGCAACAAGATGCCCCCGCCCACAATACATATCAACCAAGCCACAAACAAGGACAGTAAAGTTGGGTTGTATCCGTTGAGCAGCACCCAAAAGACAATGTTGCTGAGCATAAAAGCCGTTGCCAGTGCTAACAGGCTTGTTTCTAACCAGGATGGCAAGCTGACGTGATTAGTCTGTGCTGAAGATCGCAGAGAGTTTCTCCCTTAGTTCAACGGATTGGGCTTCCGGTGCGGTGAGCAGGGCAGTTTCCAGTGAATGATGCACGGGTAGGTCTAATGTTTCATCAAGCTGGGCGATGGCTACTTCCAGTGCCTGTTGGGTAATTCCTAAGTTGTGCTTCATGGTCTCCATCACCATTTGACTGGTGACGCTTTCGCCTGTTTCGCGCCAAACATCATAGTCGGTAACATGTGCCATGACCGCGTATGCCATTTGCGCTTCGGCACACAGTTGGGCTTCTGGGCTAGTGGTCATGCCGATGATGTCACATCCCCATTGACGGTAGGTTAGGCTTTCGGCACGGGTGCTAAAACGCGGTCCTTCGATGGTGATATACGTGCCGTGCGGATGCACCGTTCCGCCGACCGCGTGAACGGCTTCACACAGGAGGGTGCGCAATTCTGCGCTGAACGGATCGGCGATGGAGACGTGCGCCACAATACCTGTTTCAAAAAATGTGCGCTCGCGCCACAGTTTGGTGAAATCTAAAAGTTGGTGGGGAATTACGATGTTGCCGGGTTCAAAGGACTCGCGCAATGAACCGCACGCGCTCACTGCCAACACAAAGCGCACACCGAGCATCCTAAGCGCGTAGGCATTGGCGCGATAAGGGACGCTAGAGGGAGAGTATACGTGTCCCACTCCATGACGGGGTAAGAAAGCCACACGCTTCCCGTGTACAGTCCCTATAACAATGGGTGCGCTCGGTTTGCCGAAGGGGGTTTCAAGGATGACTTCGGTTTTGTCGGTGATGGAGGGCATGTTGTATAATCCGCTTCCTCCAATCACTGCAATCTTGGTAGATGTTGTCGTCATTTTAGGTGTCCAATTCTATTCTAAGATGAATATTTCCCATGCTGATTATATCACCGTGCGTGATGATGACCGCATGCTTGATTTCAATGTTATTGAGCAACGTGCCATTGCGGCTTCCCAAATCCTCTAACCACCAGATATTGTCTCGCAGATATAGCTGAGCATGGTTGGAGCTGAGATAATCATCTTCGATTTGTAAGCTATTGTCCCCACTCCTGCCGATTGTGGTTCTCAAGAAAATGGGGTAAATCTTTTCTGTTGGGAGATAATCGTCAGCAATTTTGTGAAGTTGGATCAGTTTCCCAAAAATTTCATTCGTTGCACGTGCGGGACTATTGATGTGTTGTAATTCTAGCCACGCCCCATAAGCCAATAAGCCAATGAAGCCATACAGTAAGGCAAGCGGAAGATATTGTACGATGCGCAAAACAAGTTCACTGGTGAGCATCATGGCATATGAAAGTTGGAAGTAGTTGGTTCGCTGGAGGTGTGCTTTTGAAAAACAAACTCGGTTTGCCCCATCTTGATGACATCCCCCGATGCCAAAGTTGCCTGTTGAATTCGTTTGCCGTTGACAAACGTTCCACTTTGACTGTGCTTATCGAACAAGGTTGCCAGTTGTGCGGTCACGCGCAGTTGGGCATGCTCGCGCGAGACGGTGGGATCCTCCATAACCAATTCATTTTCTTTGCTTCGCCCAATGTTGATGATCGGTTGGGTGATTTCGTAAACGGTCTGATCGTTACAGATGAGATGACACAAGGGCACGGGGTGGCGCGCCTCGACAGGGCGTTCCATCCGCAAGGTGGCGTGGTGCACAGCTTCAGCGGACTGCTGGATAATCACCAAATCTTCACTCGCTAACGACCAGTCTGGCATGAGTTTGATGGACACGGGGCAGTGAATGGTGAAAGCCTGCAATAAGAATTTCTTGACCATCTCTAGTAGCTCTTCCACCCGATCGGACTGGTGAATCATCAGTTCATCAAATTTGTCAGCATGAATCCGAATTTCGATCGTCAGAGTGTCGAGTTCAACGAACGCGCTCTTGTCTGTTTGTGCCACAAAATCCTGTAGCTTGTGCATCAAGAGATCCGTGAAGGGATGGTTGCCACGCACTGTTGAGAAGATACTTTCAACGAATTGTTGAATAGAATGTTCAATTCTATGGAGCATATTGATTGCGCTCACTCAGGGTTACTTAATCGGCAAAACTTCTGCCCATGTATGATAGGGGGCTAGGGGAAGAAATGAAATAGGCACTCCCAAGGGAATGCCTATTTGATCGCTATGTGAGTGTGTAAAAAAATTAAAAGTCAACGCTTATCGGGCGATAAGAAAAGACGGGTTCGGTGGGAACATGGTTGAACCAACTGTCGGAGCGGACAACTTGTTCACTGCGTTCTGCAACGTAAGCATCCAACCATTCCTGAAAAATGACAGACTTCACCCGTTCAAGGTCTTGTGCGCTCAAGGGGCGTTCTTCCCGTGCGCGGACTTGAATGATGTGGAAGCCAAACTCGGATTGAACGGGGTCGGTAATGACACCGATTTCGGCAGTTTCAACCGCTTGACGGAAACCATCCACATAATTGTAGCTGAGTGCCCAGTCTAATTCGCCACCACCTGCACCGCTACCCGTATCAGTAGAGAGTGCCCGCGCAAGTTCGGCGAACGGTTCACCTGCCTCTAAGGCGGCAATCACGCGATCAGCTTCTTCTTTGGTTTCCACCAAAATATGACGCGCATTGACGTAAGTACCTGTTTCGCGCTCGCCCACGATATGATCTTGTACAGCAGTTAACAAAGCATCGTATTCAAAATCACGACGAATTGCCGCCTCACTAATTTGCCCTTCGCTCTTTGAATTGGAGTAGAACGTTTCAAGTGTATCGGTGTACGAAGTTTGTTTCTCTTCAAACGTTTGGGTGGGCGTGGGGGGCAAAGCCGTAATCAAGGCGTTCAAGTCGGGCGTTGCGGTAAATTCTAGCGTCGCTTCTACGGTAGGTTCAGGGGTAGAAGTGGGGAGGGCGGTCGGGGATGGAGTCGGTGAGACATACGGGGTTGCGGTTTCGGTTGGAACAGCGGTTTCAGTGGGAGGTAAGTTTGCATCCCGATTGAACAGGAAGAACGCTTCCATTGTGCGATCAACTGCGTCTTGGTCAACGGTGATGCCATTTTCCTGCGCATAAGCACGGATCAACACTTCTTCCGTCATTTCATCCAACACACGGTTTCCTAGTAAATCGCTTTGGTCGGTCAGTTCTGTGAACCATGTGCTGTAGGGTTCTTGTTGAACAAGTTGCTCTGGCTCAAGCCCAAAGCGAATGGCACGACCGAAATCAAGGTTGAGTCGTTGATTGAGGACGGCACGTTCAACCCGTACCCGCTCTTGAAATTGTGCCACTGTGATGCGTTCTGTGCCAACTTGGGCGACGGACCTATTTTGCACGACCACGCTTTCCCAAAGTAATGCACCCACAATCAAGATGGCAATCACGATCCCGATGACCGCTACGATACGCAACAACCAAGTCTGGATTGCTTTTTCGCGCTCTTGCACATCTAAGTTTTTGATGTAATTCTGGATGAGGTCAAGCCCACCACCAGCAGAAGGGGTTTCGCTATCTTTATTTTTTTGCGCTTCTAACTCTGCTTGACGCGCTCTTTCGCGCCCGGTCTTGGGTAATGCTGTAGTACGACGCTTGTTGGATGACATAAAACGCTTCCTTTTCCTTAAGCAAATTCGGGGCAAGCCATGCCCCGGATTCAAACGCTGTCGCTCTGATCTTAGCTAGTCTTTCAAATTTATTCTTCGGTACTCACGAATGGCAAAAGTGCCAAGTGACGGGCACGCTTAATTTCACGTGCAAGTTCACGCTGACAACGGGCGCAATTGCCAGTTTGACGGCGTGGCTTGATCTTGCCTACATCGGTGATATGACGCTTGAGAGCATCTACATCTTTGTAGTCAAAGCACTTTCCATCGGGACAATATACCCGACGGCGACGACGGTTGCCGCCCCCCCCACGATGCGGGCGAGTCCCCCCACGTGAGCCACCTTCTGATGAGCCACCAGCGACATCATCACCATGCTCTTGGTCTTCGTATCCCAAATCATGATCTGCCATTAGATCATCTCCTTGTTTCATGATTCATTCGACGGCAAATGCCGTTTCTACAAACGTTGTTCAACAACCATCGATGTGTTACTTCAAAAGATGATTGTCGATTGAGTGGGTGCAATGATGTGTTAGACCGCTTAACTTTCTTTACGAATCAAAAGATAGCGCAAGACGGAGGTTGCCAGTTTCAAGTTGGTCTCTAATTCTGGCAAGCCAACAGGGTCAATGTTGATGTCTAGGAAGACGTAATAACCATCGCGTTGCTTATCAATTTCATAAGCTAGGCGACGCTGCCCCCAGCGGTTCATCGTCAAGACCTCGCCGTAGCCATCTGCTTCGACCCATTCTTGAACGTGCTTGATGTGCTCATCTATGACCGCCTGTTGTGGATCCATGCGGACAATGAAAGCCAATTCATAGTTTCTTTTCATTTGGTTGTGTTTCCTTTCCTTGGGTTTGCCCCTATGGTTGAAGTGGAGCGGAAAAGAGCGATACAGTCGTTTTGGCGATATGGAAGTCTATCTAAAACGGAGTGAATGTGCAAGGCTCAAGATCGTGAGTGTTGGGCTTCAAGGCACAGTCGCGCTGTCGCCAAACACAAAGCCACCGTTAACCAGAACAAGGTGATGGGAGATTGAAAGTCCAACCGAAAGAAGTACAAATCCGCTAAGCTGGTGGTCAAAGCAGTCACCAAGCCGGCATAATACCCCAGTAGAATGGCGTTCAGATCATCGTTGTTCTTGCCCTTCTGCCATGCCTGCCAACCGTATAGCATCACCGCGCCCATCAGCAACAGGAATAACCCTAGCCCGATCAAACCGGTTTGATTTGCCATAATCAGGTACATACTTGCCACATGCGTATACAGGTTACGACTGGGGGTACCGGTGAACCCAACCCCAAACCAAGGATATTGTTGTATCAAGCGGATCGAATCGGTGTATTCACCATAGCGCATCAGCGTGGCGGGGTCAGCATTTGCCCCACCAAAGGCGGAGATGAACCGCTCTACATAAAATTGTGTTTGGGGGAGGAATAACAGCAACACGCCACCCAACGCCATCACGGCGAGTAACTTGCGATAGCGCAGGAGGGCAATCACCACCCCGCCAACCACAAATCCCACCAGTGCCGCCCGCGAAAAGGTGAGTAACACCGCCACCACGACCACGCTCCACAAGCCAAAGGTGAGCCAACGCTGACGAATGACGGGCTTCCGTGCGAAGATTTGTGGGGTGATGATCGAGGCGAAAATTGCCAACGCTCCACCCAATACATTGGGATCAACCCAAGTGCCGATGGCACGCTCCGCCAACGCACGATTATCTTCCACATAGCGAATGACTCCCCCGTTCGGATAGCCAATTCGCGCTAGGCGAATCAACTGCCGTTCAGCGAACGCATCTGGCAACACCCACAGAACGATCGCCATCAATGCTTGTAGACTTGCCAAGAGCAAAATCAACAGCACCAAGCGACGCAAGGTATCGCTATCTTTGGTGATGTCCACGATGACGAAGACCAAACCAATTGCTAACAAGGTCTCTGAGAATTGACGGATGATGTTGGGGGTAGGCGCACCCCACCGCAAACCAAGCGCGAACGCCAGGATGAAGTAGAAGACATACACCAAAACTAACAAATGTATTGGTGTGAGGGTGAGGGTGTGGCGTTTGCCCGTCATCCATTGCAACAGATAAACCACTACAAAACTTCCTAGTGTCATATCCAACAGTGTGGGAGTTAGGATGATTTTGAACGGGAGCGTGCCAAATGGGAAAATCAACATGATTGCCAACGTCCCATACAAAGCGGCGCGGACATCGGTCAGGATATACACGCCCCCTAAGATGCCCACCAACGCCCCCGTTGCCATGATGGGACCACCATAGCTGACGGCAATCCCGATGAGTGCCCCCAGTCCCCCCACCACCGCGCCCACAAAAAGCGCGTACAGGCGACGATCCATCGTGGCAAGGCGTTCGTTTAGTGGTAGACTATTTTGCATGGCGAACTCCGAACAGGTTTCTAATGGCAGAGATCAAGATCACCCCAGTCAGTGTGAGGGCAGTCGAGACCCAACCGATTGTAAATGAAAGAGGGCGGTAACGCAGGGTTAAGGTGTGCTTTCCGCTAGGAATTTCTACTGCGCTCCATCCACCATACGCCCGCAACAACGGCACGCTTTGCTCGTTGAGGTGCGCCACCCACCCGACATAGTGGGGATGTGCCAGCGAGAGGATGGCGGGTTGGTTGCTCTCCACCGTGAGGGTGATGGCTTCTGGCTCAAACTGGGTGACA
>CAIRDJ010000019.1 GCA_903877335.1 uncultured Chloroflexota bacterium
AACGCAACATACAAACCAAACGTCTTACCGAAAGTTTGAACCAGATCGGGTTGCCCCGTGATGCCGATGAAGCTGGGGTCAAACCGTACCATGTAGCTTTGTAAGTATTCCGCCGTGTCACGTTCCCCATCGACGGTGATGAACACGAATTGCGCCTCACTTGCGGAATCGCCCAGCGCAGTTTTAACTCGCCGAAAATCCCCTAACGTCATGGGGCATACATCTGGACAATGGGTGTAACCAAACGCCATCAAGGTTAGCTTACCACGGTAGAGATCAAGCCCTACTGTTGCATTATTGGTATCCGTCAGCGCGAAATCTGGCAACTTTTCCGGCGGGTAAATCATCGTCCCCACGTAAGGAGGCGGGGGTTGAAGTTGTTGAGCAACAAAGCGCAGGGTTAGCACCATGACCAACGAGAGCAACAACGAAATACCAAGGGCAATCAAAATCCGTAAGCGCATCATCCTACACCTTTGCAAGAGCGTTCAATCTACTGCCATTTTTCAACAGAGTATGGGGTGTGGCAAGTACCAAGCCCACCGGGTGGCTTTACAAGTTAAACGTTTTACCGTGAGGATTATATATTTCACACGATGAATGGTTGCTATATTTTGTGGGTTTCATACAATTCGTTGTTGTATAAAAAGCATTCCGTCCATACAATAGGGGCATCTGATAAATATTTCATGCTCCCACTGGAGTCTTATTTATGGTCTCGGTACTGAATAATCACAATAGCCAAGAAGCGCATCATCCTAATGAAGCCTATCGCACTGCGTTAGATCAATTTCGTCGTGCGGCGGCATATGTTCGCCTACCAGAAGATGTCAAAGAATATCTCCGTTACCCCCGTCGAGAGTTCACCGTCAATTTCCCCATTCGGCGGGATACAGGTGAGATTGAAGTGTTCACCGGTTATCGCGTGCATCATAATACTGCGCTCGGTCCTACAAAGGGCGGGATTCGTTACGCCTCCAACGTCACACTAGATGAAGTACGGGCGTTAGCCATGTGGATGACTTGGAAGTGCGCCCTGGTCAACATTCCTTATGGGGGTGCCAAAGGCGCGGTCGTGGTTGATCCACGCCAACTCTCCCTTAGTGAACTCGAACGAATCACCCGTCGCTTCGCGTCTGAATTGATTCCGATCATCAGCCCTCATAGTGACATTCCCGCGCCAGATATGGGTACGAACTCACAGGTCATGGCGTGGTTTATGGACACGTACAGCATGACCTTGGGCTACTCTGTGCCTGGCATTGTCACTGGGAAGCCTATTTTGCTGGGTGGGAGCGAAGGGCGCACAGAAGCCACTGGGCGCGGCGTTATCATCAGCATGATCGAGGCAATGAAATATTTAGGTTGGGATAACCGCCACGATGCCAAAATTGTCATCCAGGGCTTTGGTAATGTGGGGTCACACGCTGCCCAATATGCGCATGAACTCGGCTTCCGCGTAGTGGGGGTCAGTGATGTGAGCGGTGGGATATACAAAGAGAATGGGTTGAACATCCCAGCGATCATCAAACATGTACAAAAGAATGGTAGCCTTGCGCGCTATACGGACGGTCAAAACCTTAGCAACGAAGAATTGCTTGTTTTGCCGTGTGATGTCTTGATTCCTGCTGCCCTTGAAGGACAAATTACCGAACACAACGCTGAGCAAATCAAAGCTGAGTTGGTCGTTGAGGGCGCAAACGGACCCACGACCCCCGAAGGGGATGCCATCCTGCGCGAGCGTGGTATCACGCTCATTCCCGATATTTTAGCAAATGCTGGGGGAGTGATTGTATCGTACTTTGAGTGGGTACAAGACTTACAAGCGTTCTCATGGGACAAAGAAGAAGTCTTCCGTCAATTGCAACGCATGATGGTGAAAGCGTTTGATTACACCACCACCATCTCAGAAAAGCACCAAGTGGATATGCGAACCGGGGCACAGATTGCCGCCATCACCCGCGTGGGGGATGCTATTGTGCAACGTGGGTTTTTCCCATAGAACACCTGTAGCGAATTGCCGCCAGTGGCATGCTGGCGGTTTACCTTTGCATAATCAGGATATAATGGGTCAATTGTATGTCACACCCATGTAGAGTTCTGATGCGCTTATTCAAACAACTGCAACCCCAACCCTCTAACCCCCTCTCAACTTCAAGCACGGTTAGCTCATTGATGAAAGACGCTAATCTTGCCAAACATGCAGAGAACTACGAAGAAGCCCTTGACCTTTTAGATCATGCGATGGAAGTTGCAGACGCGCTTGAAAACACGCGCCAGGTGCTTGCACTTGCGCTTAAACAAGCGGATGTTCTAATTGAGTTGGAGCGGTATGAAAACGCCCAAACTGTATTGCGCACCATCATTGATTCCACCTCCGTTCACAGCCAACCAGAAACCCACATACATGCCCAAACCTCATTAGCTTACAGTGAACTCATGCAGGGCAATCTGGAGAACGCACGCACCCGTTTAGAAAACCTGCGCACCCTCACCAAGAATCCCCAGCTCCTTTGGCGTGCAGAAGGTTACTTGGCGCGGGTTTATATGCTGGAGGGGAACGGTCATTATGCTTTGCGCTTATTGACGGATTGCATGCTGGCTTCGTTCAGCATCATTGATGATGCCGCATGGTTTGTCCTGTTTAGCAGTTGGATCGCACAGATTCACTGTGAATCTGAACAGATTGACTCGTGCATTCTCCAGCTTCAACAGGCCCTGACCTTGGCAAGCAAGCATCACCTTAAGAAGTTTGAGCGTGAATTAGGGTTGATGCTGGCACAGGTTCAATTGCAACATGGACTCGCCGAAGAAGCCTATCAGCATCTCACCCAATCCGCATCATTGGTGCGTCAGTCACAACTTCAACAAAACTTTGACATCCACTTCAACCTCAGTCGCGCCTCGCTTTTGACTGGACGCCAGTCAGAAGCACTTTTCCATGTGGAGGTTGCACTAGAGAAAAGCCGTCAACTTAACGATGCCAACCAGCAGCGAGCCACCCTACATTATGCCGATGTGCTGGCTCGCAGTGGGCGTATCGAGGATGGGCAACAGGTTTTGCAGAAGGCTAGGCAAAGCACCACTGAACCAATCCATCAAGACCAACTCGATTTTCAAATCGGTTTAACTCATCTTTACGCCGAACAGTATTCACAGGCGCACTCTATCTTCAATGACCTCTATACACGCCCCAACACGCCCCACTTGAAATTGCAATTAGATGAGTTGTTGGGTTTAGCCTGCTTGAAACTTGGGCAAGCTGACCTTGCGCTTAAGCACTGGATTTCCGCCACCAAAAATGACACCCCCCTTGCCACGCCCGAAAAACAGGCACGGTTGTGGGTACAGTTGGCACAACTCCGTTTTCAGATTGGACAACCCCACAAAGCCTATAAAGAGATGGAACACGCCTTAGAGTTGTTGGGACGGACGGAAGACATTGCCACGCGCGGTGTGGTGATTTCAAATGCGGCGATCCTGCTTCATGAGCGCGGAGAAGTGGAATCAGCACGAGCGTTCCTTGATGAGTCGTTAAAGTTAGCACGCATACTAAAGCAACCCGCTTTGATCGCCAGTCGCATGGGCAACCTAGGGCGCGTGCTGATGGATGTGGGGCAAATACGCCTGGCAATTCCCCTGTTGGAAGAAGCCGTCACGGATGCCCAAGCGAATCACCTAACCTTGATTGCCGCCATTCACACCAACAATCTTGGTGTGGCACACGCTCACCTCAGTCAATACAAAACCGCCTTAGACTATCATCGCCAAGCCCTGAAACAACTTGAGGCGCAACCATTACACGCCGACGAATCCCACTGGCGCACACTCACGCGGGTGGACTTTGCCCACAGTTTGCTGTCGTTAGCAACCTATGACGAGGCACGCACTCAGTTAGAACATGCCCACATTGAGGCACAATCGCTGATGCACTACCCCACCCGATTATTGGTGATGAACGCCCTAGCACGAATCAATCTGCTCGAAAGACGCTACGATGAAGCAACATCCTTCGTAGAACAATCGCTCTCACAAGCCAAGCAAGCTGATTACAAGCGTTTAATGGCACAGGCACTGGTTCTGCAAAGTGCGCTTCTATCTTCACGCCAAGACACGGTTCAGGCTCAAGTGGCTTGGGAAGAAGCGCAAGCCTTGTACATGACGTTGCAATCACCTTTAGCGCGACACCCCGTCAGTTGGTTGAAAGGATGACCTAATGGCTAGTTTTTGGTTTGTCTCTGCCCCGCTTTTGAGCCACTTGGATTGGGGAGGGTTTTTGCGCACCGCCGTTCAACTTCACAAGGATGGGCACGAGGTCTTATGGATCAGTGGCGAGCCAGTCCGTGCCGTGCTTGAGGCAAACGGGATTCCCTTTGTAGCAATTGCTGAAACGGGGTGGCAATCCACCCCACCCCCACCGCTCGACCTCACCACCCTCACCCCAGCACAAGCGATGTTCCTACGCTATCAACGTGGTTTGGATGTGTGGATGTCGGTAGAGCGCGTCACTCATGCGACACAAGCACTGCTTGATCTGACGCTTGACCACCCCAAACCCGATGTCATTGTCACCGACCCGTACTTAACCACGACCGCGCTAGTGGCAGAAATTTTCGCCGTGCCCCTTGTGGTGGTGGGCTATCCCGCCCTAGCCAAGCCGAATGATGAAGTGCTATACCCTATCCAACAAATTCAAAGTGACGAAAGCCGAACCCGTTTACAACAGCTGTTCAGGCATTTTGGGATACAAGGCATGAACTTCTCAGATGGGGCAACCCCCTCTTTGTTGAGTCCGTCTTTGCACTTGAATTACTTCACAAAGGAATGGTATTGGGCTGAACAACTGGCTCTTTTAGATCAAAATGTTTTCGTTGGAGGCACACCCGAACGCGCCACCCCACCTAATCCAGCATGGTTGGATGCCATACCGAACGATATGCCGTTGGGCTTCATCACCTTAGGATTAAGTTATACTGGGGAACTAGGCTTCTTTGCGTGGGCAGCTCATGCCGTCGCACGGGCAGGGATGATCCCGATCGTGGTCATTGGCAATCAACCGATTGCCCTCGATAAAAAACAAGAATTGGTGCGTGCATTACCGAAAACGGCACGCCTACTGAATGGGGTGAATTTGGCACAGGTTTTACCCCGCACCCAGTTGGCAATTCATCATGGCGGATTGGGCGTCACCCATGCGCTCTTGCTACGGGGCATTTTACAAATGGTTGTGCCCCATTCCACTGAGCAAAGGCTACACGCTAAGCGCGTAGCAACGGCAAAAGTGGGGCTAAATTTGAGCGCGATTGATGTTCGGCGGGGCAAGTTAGCCGAAGGCACCCTTGCCCTTGTCCAAGATCAGCGCGTGCAACAAACCGCCCAAGCCTTTGCCGAAAGCATGATTGACGCGGGTGGGGTTGCCACAGCGACACAGCACCTGCTACGAATTGCCGATGCCCGTTAACGGACGCGCTCCCCACAAATAAGCAGATACTGATGCGTGATGGAAGCGTCCGCTGTACCAATGGCACGCGGGTTCATCCAGTCTTTGGCGGTGAGGGGCACTTGTGCCATCATCACAGTCAAGCGTTCAACCACCGACGGGGGACAAGCCATGCGCTCACACCATGACACAAACTGATCTTGGCGAGCCAGTCGGTGTTCTTCTAAAACCTCAAAGCCGGCATCTAAAAAGTTATTGCGCCACTCCTCCTGAGAGAGGATGCGAACATGACTGGGATCGCGCAGCACCTCAAAAGCGTTCAGATACTCCGCCCCCAATGGATCATCAGGCACCACTTGATCTTGCACGATCAGCTTGCCCCCCAATTTAAGCACCCGCGCAGATTCACACACAAAGCGAAAAACATCGTGAAAGTGGTGCGCCGCAATGCGACACGTCACCAGATCAAAGGTAGCATCCTCAAACGGCAGTTGGTGTGCGTCCGCCAGTTCAAAGCGGACGTTCGTTGCTTGGGGTAGGATATGATTCTGGGCGGCGGTGAGCATCGCTTGGGTTAGGTCGGTGGCAACAACTTCTTTCACGGCATGGGCAAAGCGCAAAGCGGTATGCCCTCCCCCCGTTGCCACATCCAACACGCGCATTTCAGCGGTGGGTTGGGCTACTTTGAAGAGTAGTTCCAAGTCCTCGCCACCAGCATGTACGGTGCTGTGAACATAGTTTTGAGCGTTACTCCCGAATTGTGCTTGTACTCGTGCGTGTAGCGCTTCATGATCGCTCATTTCCTACCTCCTTTGGATCATCGTTCAAGTCGGGGCTTATTCCGCTTTATCGCGCTTCTTTGCATAAGCCTCTGCTTTGCGACGGATGCGGTTAACGACCCCCGCAAACCCCATCGCTTGGCGCATTTCTCGCAAGGTTTGCTGGGTTTGCTGGCGCACCTTTTGCGTGCCTTCCCAGATGATGTTCTCGATCATGCCTGGTTCGTCAAACTGTGCCCGCCGTTCACGGATGGGAGCGAGGAATTGATTAATTGCTATCGTGAGTTTCTCTTTCACTTCAACATCCCCCACACGCCCTTCACGATAGCGCGTCTTGAGGTCGTCAACCTCATCAGTCTGGGTGTTGAAAATGTCGTGATAGATGAAAACGGGATTGCCCTCCACCGTGCCGGGTACATCTGCACTCACACGGTTAGGGTCGGTGTACATCCCACGCACTTTCTTGGCAACTGTCTTTTCATCGTCGCTCAAGAAAATGGCGTTACCAAGACTCTTGCTCATCTTGGTGGAACCATCCGTCCCGATCAAGGTAGGCACTTCACCCACAAGGGAATCTGGAACGGGGAAAACTTCACCGTAAAGATGATTGAAGCGACGTGCGATCTCACGTGTGATTTCAACATGCGCCACATTGTCCTTGCCCACTGGCACAAGGTGCGCCTTGAGGTGGAGGATGTCCGCCGCTTGCAACACAGGATAACCTAACAACCCATACGGCATTTCAATATTTGC
>CAIRDJ010000020.1 GCA_903877335.1 uncultured Chloroflexota bacterium
CTTCACCACCTGGGCAACCAAGATCGCCATTCGCATGGCAATCAGCGACCTTCGACGCGCTCATTACAAGGATTTCAGCCTGGACGAAATGACCATTGGAGGGGAGCTGTTGCCCAATTTCGCCGAGCGTGCCACCGATTCGCTGCAGGGCACGAAGCCCGCTAACCCCGAATCTGAAGCAGAGCGCAAGGACGTGCTGGCTAAAATCAATTCTGCGCTGGAAGAAGCACTCACCGAGCGTCAAAGGCAAGCGTTGGTGGCAATCGCCATTGACGGCATACCCTTAGAGATTGTTGCAGATCGAATGGGGACAAACCGCAACGCGCTGTACAAGCTACTCCACGATGCTCGCAAGAAACTCAAGCAACACCTCGAAACACAAGGCTTGCCAACACATTACATGATTCAACTTTTTCAGGGATGAAAAGGATGGATGATGGAGAGCGGGCGACGAGATTCGAACCCGTGACCTTCTGCTTGGGAAGCAGACATTCTACCGCTGAACTACGCCCGCATTAGACCAATGAGTATAGATGACGCCATCCTCGTTTGACAAGGGAGACTTTCAGAATGATCCATCCCAAACAAACCAACGAAAGCCTACAGGCAGACATCCGCAACACCCTTTTATCACATGGGGAAATAGCCGTGTGGTGGCTAGGGCAAAGCGGTTACGCCTTCAAAACCACCCATGCCACCTGGTTTATTGACTTGTACCTGTCTGACCATTTGACCCAAAAGTATGCCCACACGCCCCAACCCCACATACGCATGACGCAGGCACCTTTACACGCAACTCACCTCTCTGATGAGGCAAGGCTTGTGTTTGCCACACACAAGCATTCAGACCACCTTGACCCCGCCACCATCCCACACATCCTGCATGCCAATTCGCAAAGTCGCCTCGTCTTGCCGCAAGCATGCTTAACCTATGCGATCGAACAGTTGCGCCTCCCGCCCGAACAATTGATTCCTACACGCGGAGACGAAACCCTCACGATACACGGCTTGACCGTGCATGTCATTCCATCCGCTCACCCCCACCTCGGTTATAGTGAAGCAGAAGGCTATCCCTTTGTTGGTTATCTATTTGAGATAGACGGGATCACGCTTTATCACAGCGGGGATACGGTGCTATATGAAGGACTGGCGGATCGCTTGCGCCCGTATGCGGTCGATCTTGCCTTCCTGCCCATCAACGGTACAACCCCACACCTGCAAGCTCTCAACGTTCCCCCCAATATGAACATGAATGAAGCCATTCAATTGGCAACCGCGGTTGATGTTGCCTGTTTAGTCCCCTGCCATTATGACATGTTCACCTTTAACACGGTGGCGATTGCGGAATTTATCAGTCTGGTAGCACAAACCCCACAGAACTACCGCGTGTTGCAGTGTGGGGAAAAAATAATCTTTCGGGCTAGACCGTAGATTAATTTAAAGCGTTCTTCAGTAAAGAAATGCCCAAATGCTCTTGACCAGAAAACGTTTTCCGTTATACAATAAAGTTGTTAAGAAACACTGTAAAAGTTTCCATTTTGAATTTATAGAATAGACAAGATTTTGGGCAAAGTGACTATTCAAGATGTGGCGCAACGCGCCAATGTCTCTATCGCGACGGTGTCGCGCGTGCTGAATGATAACCAAAGGGTGGCAGGGGAGTTGCGCGAGCGCGTCTTGATGGCTACCGATCAATTGGGCTACAAGCCAGATCGCGTTGCGCGGCGGCTTCGCGCTCAAAAAAGTGAAGTCATCGGCTTGATCGTTGCGGACATTCAAAACCCCCACTTTGTCTCCGTCATTCAAGGTGTTCAAGATGCTGCCTATGACCATGGCATGAACATCATCCTTTGTGATACGAACGAAGCCCCAAGTCGTCTAGCTGAAAACATTCAAGTTTTACGTGCGGAATCGGTGGCAGGCTTAATCATTGTCCCCACCCCTTCAGGTAACATAGACCTCCTGCAGGAGCTACAGGAAGATCACTTCCCTCTGGTGGTTTTAGATCGCACCATTGAAGGGTTGGCGTTGGATACGGTCATGTCAGACAATTTTCAGGGTGCTTACGATGCCGTCCAACATTTGATCAATTTAGGCTATCGGCGTATTGCCGGCATCTTCCCCAATGTTCAAACCGGCATCGAGCGACGCAATGGGTTCATACAGGCTCATCTTGATGCAGGGTTAGGGAAACCTTCCCCCTCCCTCATCCTAAACGGTAGCTACCGCGTACAAGGAAGCTACGAGGTTGCCTATCAACTCTTTAGCGAACGCTTACCAGAAGCGGTTTTTACCGCAACAAACTTTGTGACCCTAGGTGTGATTCGTGCCATTCGTGAATTGGGGATTCTTGTACCGAATGATTTGGCACTGGTCGGTTTCGATGATCTGCCCTGGGCGGATGAATTGTTCATCCCCTATACGGCGGTTGCCCAACCGACCTATGAAATCGGCACGCAAGCCGTACAACTCTTGTTGGAGCGCATCAACGGGATGGCAGAAGCTCCCCGTCTGGTCAAGCTCCCAGTGCGGTTGGTCGTCCGAGCGTCGTGTGGCTCAAAACAGAGAACCATATCGACACCAAACTTGTAGATCCATAGCGAGGCTACCCCTCACTATTGATTGAATGTCTGAAAAGATGGGGCGACATTCGTAGCCCACCTGACAGGCAGAATTGACCATATAATCTTTAGGAGATTTGTAGTGCGTAAGAAACTTTTAGTTCTCGTTGTAACTCTCTTGCTTTTGGTGGTCAGCGTAGCATTCGTTGGCGCACAAGAAGAAATCATCGTGGGTCTGATTACCAAGACCGAAACCAACCCCTTCTTCGTGAAGATGCGTGAAGGTGCACAAGCCAAGGCAGATGAACTCGGTGTCACCCTGTTGACCGCTGCAGGTAGCTTTGATGGCGACAACGCCGCACAAGTTACTGCAATTGAAAACATGGTTGCTGCAGGCGCGAAGGGTATCCTCTTGGTTGCCAGCGACACCACTGCTATTGTTCCTGCCATTCAAGCAGCACGTGAACAAGGTGTCATTGTGATCGCCTTGGACACCCCCATGAATCCTGAAGATGCCACCGACGCACTCTATGCTACCGATAACTTCAAGGCAGGCGTGTTGATTGGTCAATGGGCAGCAGCTAAACTCGGTGCAGATGCTTCTTCTGCGCAAATCGCCCTGTTGAACTTGAACCCTGGCATCACCGTTGGCGACTTGCGCCGTGACGGTTTCTTGGAAGGCTTCGGCATCACCCTCGATTCTGCACAAGTTGTTTGCCAACAAGACACCCAAGGCGACCAAGCACTCGGTCAAACTGCTATGGAAAACTGTTTGGCAGCTAACCCCGACATCAACCTGGTTTACACCATCAACGAACCCGCTGCTTTCGGTGCTTACCGCGCCATTGAAGACGCTGGTCGTGAAAATGATGTCACCATCGTTTCTGTTGACGGCGGTTGTGCTGGCGTTTCTGGCGTCCTCGATGGTCGCATCGATGCAACCAGTCAACAATATCCTCTCTTGATGGCATCTCTCGGTGTAGAGAACATCGTTCGCGCTGCTTCTGGTGAAGAATTTGTACAAGGCTATACCGACACCGGCGTAGCACTCATCACCGCTGACCCACAAGAAGGCATTGATAGTGAAGGTCCTGTCTTCGGCGTTGAAAGCTGCTGGGGCGAAGCCATTGCGGGCGACCTTGAACGCGCACAAGAACTTGAAGCTGCACTAGGCAGCTCTGCTGAAGCCACCATGGACTTCAGCGGAATGGATATCACCGTTGGGCTTATCACCAAGACCGAAACCAACCCCTTCTTCGTGAAGATGCGTGAAGGTGCACAAGCCAAGGCGGATGAACTCGGTGTCACCCTGTTGACCGCTGCAGGTAGCTTTGATGGCGACAACGCCGCACAAGTTACTGCAATTGAAAACATGGTTGCTGCAGGCGCGAAGGGTATCCTCTTGGTTGCCAGCGACACCACTGC
>CAIRDJ010000021.1 GCA_903877335.1 uncultured Chloroflexota bacterium
AGGAAGTAAATCGGTACCAGGCTCAATTCATAGAACAGGAAGAAGATCATGAGGTCAAGCGCGACAAACACCCCGAATAGCCCTGTTTGGAAGAAGAGCAACAATGCCATGTGCATCTTAACCCCTTCTTCCACTTCAAAACTAATCAAGATCGAAAGCGGAACCAGAATCCCCGTCAGCAAGATCATGCTGGCACTGATGCCATCAATCCCTAAATGCCAAGTTGCGTTGAGGGTTTGAAACCAACCGAATTGTACTTCATACAAATAGGCGACATCGGTTGTACTGGATAAGCCGATATATCCGTAGAAGAGGATGATGGTATAAACCAAAATCAACAATGAGAATATCAATGCCATCATGCGTTGTAGGGTTTTGTGTTCGGGCATCAAGAGCAATGCCAACCCACTCAATGCAGGTGCCATCAATAGAAACGTTAGATAATCAATACCGAGAACCGGAATCGTGAACATCCTGTCTTGGCTCCTCCTTAAGCTAGAATCCGACTGCTTGGGCAGACAACATGCCCACAGACAGCGCGAAAATGATACCAATGACAATCATTGCCAAAGCGGTCAACAGAATGTACTGTTGCGTGCGCCCTGTTTGAACGCGACGGAACCATTCACCAAACATCCCCACCCCTTGCGGGATAGCATCTCCAAAGCCGTCGATCAACCACGCATTGAAGACCTTAATCAAATCGCCCAAGAAAACGAATGTCCGCGCCACAAGGTGCAAGAAACCATCAATCACCCCGCGATCAATCACCTCGCTAGTGACATGTGCAAGCGCCTTAGCGGGCTTGATGAACAGAATGACATACAGTTCATCGATGTAATACTTATGCTCAAGCAAGTTCCAAACCGGACCCAAGAAATTAATCAAGGGGTCTTGTTGCCCTGCCTCAAGCGGTTTGCGAATGTAGATCAACCATCCCAAGCCAATCCCACCGAGTGCAACAGCGAACGAGGTGAAGACGGCGGGCAGAACATCCGCAAAATAAGGGTGTGGAGTGGGGTGTAAGAGCGAGTGATTCACCATTTCAAAGAACGGATTTCCCTGACGAGAGAAGACCCAACCCAAAATGGGGAATTCTTTGGGCACGCCCACGTAGCCGGCTACAATGGCGAAGAACGACAGCAACATCAAAGGTGCCACCATGGTGACGTTTACGATGGGTGCGCCTAAGGTCGCGTGCTCAGCGGCAACACTGCGAGGCTTGCCGAAGAAGGTCAAGCCGATTTGACGGGTGGTATAGAAAGCGGTCAAGAAGGCGGAGATTGCCAACATGATGAACACAAACGTTTGGGGCGCATAGCCATGTGACAACCCCAACCACGCATCCGCTAGAATTTCATCCTTCGACCAGAACCCAGCGGTGATGATGGGGAAGCCCGACAAAGACAACCCACCGATCAAGAATGCCCAGAAAGTGAAAGGCATCTTCTCGCGTAGACCGCCCATATTACGCATATCTTGGGGATCAAAATGATGGTCGCTATGGTGCGCATCTTGGTCATGGGCAGCATCATGATGGTGAGCATGCTCTTCGTCATCATCGTCGTCGTCATGATGTTCGTGCGCATGGTGTTCACCATGTTCAACCCCATGAATGACCGAACCAGCAGACATGAAGAGTAAGGCTTTGAAGAAGGCGTGGGTAATCAGGTGGAAAGTGGCAGCAACGTAGGCACCAATCCCCAGCGCAGCTACCATAAAACCAAGTTGTGAGATGGTTGAATAGGCTAACACGCGCTTGACATCGAATTGTGCGACTGCGATGGTGGCGGCAAACAGAGCAGTAAAACCCCCTGCGATGACCATCAACAGCATAGACGCGCTGAACTCCCCGACGTGCGGATTCATGCCCGCTTCCAAGATCGGGAAAACGCGAATGATGGAGTAAACACCAGCAGAAACCATCGCCGCAGCATGGATCATCGCACTGACGGGCGTGGGTCCTTCCATCGCGTCCGGCAACCACACATGCAACGGGAACTGGGCAGA
>CAIRDJ010000022.1 GCA_903877335.1 uncultured Chloroflexota bacterium
CAACTGTGCCAAACCAAACCAATCCGCCCGATCAATGATGAGGGTATTGGCGTTCGGAATGTCGATGCCACTCTCCACAATCGAAGTGGACACCAACACATCAAACTCCGCCCGTGCGAACGAACGCATAATCATGCTGAGGGTGCGCCCGTCCATTTGACCGTGTGCCACCACCACCCGTGATTCAGGAACAATCTCCTCCAATTGTTCGCGGATGTTTTCAATCGTGCGGACGCGGTTATGGACGAAGAAGATTTGTCCGCCACGCTCTAACTCACGCATGATGGCACTGCGCACGAGGCTACGATCAAACACCCCGACATGTGTGGCAATGGGTAAGCGTTCCTCGGGCGGAGTTTGAATCATGCTGATGTCGCGCACGCCCGAAATAGACAGGTACATGGTGCGCGGAATGGGCGTAGCGGTCAGGGTTAGCACGTCCACTTGAGTGCGCAACGCTTTGAAATGCTCCTTCTGTTTGACCCCGAAGCGTTGTTCTTCATCAATGATGACCAACCCTAAATCACGGAACACAATGTCATTGGAGAGAATGCGGTGCGTCCCAATGATGATGTCTAGCTCGCCAGAGCCAATCCTATCCACCGCGCGGTTCTGCTCCTCTTTGGTGCGAAACCGACTCAACAACTCAATCGCAATGGGGAAGTTGCCCATGCGCTCTGAAAAAGTCTCAAAGTGTTGTTGCGCCAAAACGGTGGTGGGCACTAGCACCGCCACTTGTTTGCCCTCTTGTACCGCTTTGAAGGCGGCGCGGATGGCCACTTCGGTTTTGCCAAAGCCCACATCCCCACAGATCAGGCGATCCATTGGATGGGGAGATTGCATGTCACGTTTGACATCGTTCACCGCGCGTAATTGATCTTCGGTTTCGACATAGGGGAAAGAGGCTTCTAGCTCAAACTGCCAAGGGGTATCGGGACTGAAGGCATAGCCGGGGGCGTTGGCGCGGGCGGTGTAAATGCGTAGCAGCTCTTTTGCTTCCTCTTCAGCATTTTGTTGAACCCGCGCTTTGATCTTGCTCCATTCGGTTTGCCCCAAGCGAGACAGTTCGGGGGGGCGGTCATCCACGCCCACATAGCGCGTTAGGCGGTCAGCTTGGTGGATGGGCACGAACAGTTGCGCCCCAGTGGAATAATGCACCAGCAGGTATTCGCGTTCCGTCCCGTCAATAGTCCGCCGACGCATCCCCACGAATTGACCAATCCCATAGTCCACATGCACCACATAATCATTCTCGCGCCAGTCGGTGTATTCAACGTGCGCGGCAGCTTTGGCGCGTTTATAGGTTAAACGTCGGCGCGGTTCGGTGCGTTGCCAACCGAATATTTCCGCATCGGTGAAAACGTGCATCCACACACTATCATGCGCCAACATCGTCCAACCTTCGCGCATTGCCCCATGAATGAAGTGTGCCACCCCGCGCACGGGGGGCGCGTCAAGCGTGTTGATGGGTTTAATCGGGTAGGCAGTTTGTTCGTGAGATAAGTCAATTAGGCGGTGTGCCTGTTCGCTCACGATGATGGCGCGTTCTCCCTTGCGTTGTAGCTCTCGAACATGGGCAAGGAACGGCTTGAGCTGTCCGCCAAAGCGTTGTTCGGGGGTGAAGAGTCCGCCGAACAGGGCGGGACCGGTTCCAAGCATCGTCTCAAAATCCACATCGACCACCGCCGATGATCCTAAGCGGATGACGCGATGAGCATTGAGAGATTCCTCCAACTCATCCCATGTGACGTAGGGGCGCGGATGGTCAGGCGCGATTTCGTTCATGGCGAGTTTATCGGCGTGCGTGGTTTCGGCATCATCCTCCAAGCCCTGCACCATGTCGCGTAGGGAGTCCCAATCATCCACCACAATGAGCGCGTTGTCAGCGGCATAATCCAACAGGTTGACGGGCATGGGATACAAGAAGGGCAGGTAATGCTCTAAAGTGGCGAAGGTTGCCCCGCTTTCTAAACGGGCAAGGTCGTTTAACGGGTTGGCGGCATCTTCCTTTGAGCCGGAGAGCGTGCCAAACCATTCGCGCAAACGGGGGGCGACCATCGGGGTGAGCATAGGCAACGCCTCGCGCGCTGGCGTGAGCGTCAATTGCCTGAGCGAGACCGTCGAGCGTTGGGTGGTGGGGTCAAAGGCACGCAGGTTATCAATCTCATCATCGAAGAATTCGATCCGCACCGGCTCGTTGGCGGTGATGGGATACACATCGACAATGCCCCCGCGACGGCTAAATGTGCCCGGCTCCAAGACCACCGGAGCTGGCTCATAACCCAAACCGAGCAAAGACTTCAACAAGTTTTGAAAGTTCACTTGTAAGCCCACGCGCAACTGCACCGAAACGCGCCGAAACTGGCTGGCGGGGAGGGTGCGTTGCATGAGCGCACGGGCGGAGACCACCACGATGGGATGTTGTATGGGATCATCATCTAGCAAGGCGGACAAAGCGGCAATGCGCCCGCTGATGGCATTCTCTGCCCAAGGAATCCGCTCATAGAAGGCGGCAGTCGCTTCATTGAAACGGGTGATGCGGGTTTCGTCAATCCAAACGGGCAACTGTTCAGCGGTGTTATAGGCGTTTTCTGGGCGAGCGGTGACGAAGATGATTGCGCCTTCCCAACTTTGGGCAAGCGTCGCCACCGCAAACGGACGCGCCGAACGAATGACCCCCAACGACAAATCCATGTTCGGTTGGTCGCTTTTCAAATACGCCAGCAAGTTTTGAAATGCAGACGTTTCTTGCAACAAGGATCGCAATCCTGTTAATTTCATGGGTTGGTTTCACCTTTTGCACACAACACAAGCAACCGAACCCCCGCTTAGAGTTTGGTTGTGAAGAGCCTCATTATACGCCACGAACCACATCATGGCGCAGGGCAATCATCATAACACGTTGAGTGCTCAATGATGCCTATCCACCACTACCCCGAAAACTCGTGAGGAAGTCCAGGTAGCCTGTTCCGCTTGGGGTGCCCTGTAGCTTTTGATACTGGTTGATTGATTTTTGAATGCGCTTGAGGCACAGAATCGCCTCATCATGGGTGATGGGTTGCTCGCCACCGCTGGAAAGCACGAAGGCATCTAACACGGTTTTCACCGCATCAAAGCACGCTTGCTCAACCGGGCGCATGGCGA